>CAMWNF010000011.1 GCA_947175535.1 uncultured Bacteroidales bacterium | reverse complement strand
AAGAGAATTCTTCCGCCATTTTAACTAATTTCGCACTTGCTTGTTTAATCTGCGGAGTATCATAGAGGCTAACTTCATTTGGAATTCACAAGACATACTATTTTCAGGCTCATCGAGCAAATATAAACCCGGCTTCTCCAATAATTCAGACAATTTCATAAGTGCCGTTTCACCATTACTAAAACCTCTCTCCATTTTTCCAACTTTATCAAGCAGATATTTGTTAAAGGATTTTGCTTTCCTTATTTCTACTCCACGAGAAAATCGTTCAACGTTATAGCCTGTTTCAAGATTGATATGCCTGGGGAGACCTTCATGACTATAAAAATCATCCCTCAGGAAATAGCTTTTATGCAACTTCTTGTCATTTTCCAACCTTAATTCAAGCATCCGATGGAAAATATCGTCGCTTGTAAGTACTGTCGTTATTTTTGATATATCGTACTTTTGTGGCTCTCTGTGTCCGTCATATAAGGTTTCCCCTGCTAAATGTTTGGATGATATATATTGGCATTTATCAACATACTCTTGGAAATATGGACCGGAATTAAACATAGACTGTCTGTTGGCGCAAAGTTTCTCGCTGATAACATTAATTATTGTTGATTTCCCGGAGCCATTTCCTCCATAAAGAATCGTAATCGGCTCAAAATCCAAAGACCATAGACCGATCTCAGAAGTAAGATGGAACGGATAGCTCTGTTCGTCATAGAAAGAGCCTTTTGGATGATTATACATTAAAGTATCATTCTCAAGGTCAGGGAAGATAAATTTCTCAAGATAAATCATGCTATTCAATTTTTAAGTAGTTATGATTTGAACATTGCTAATCGTTACAATACTTATGGACAAAGGGATGCACTAAATCGGCTCCATAGTTTACGACTTCATCATAAATGATTGTGAGATTGTCATCGAGTGCAAAGTTAACGGGAATATGGGCATGAATTAGACACACTAATGTTAGCGAATCCCAAACAAACCTTAACCTGATATTACAAATCACCTCCCAAATTGCATTCCACCCGATATTCATAGCTGACAGATAGGAGTTTTTAGATACAAAAAAATCCGCTGACCATTTCTGATCAGCGGACTGCTTTTCTCTTTGTCGGGGTGACTAGACTCGAACTAGCGACCTCACGCCCCCCAGACGCGTACTCTAACCAACTGAGCTACACCCCGATTGTTTTCAAAAGCGATGCAAAGGTACAGACTTTTTTCTAATGTTGCAAACTTTTTACGGAAATTTTTCTCACAAAAAACAGCACATTATTTTTATCAATTGGATGCTAATAAATTAGCGAAACAAAGATTTATGGGTTTATCACATCAAGGCATAAAAATACCCCGAAGGAAAAATTTCCCTCGGGGCTTAAAAACGATGATTAACTTACTTTTTTGTTGTCTTTTTAGTCTTTGCCTCTGTTTTTTTGGCGGGAGCCTTTGTCGAGACCTTCTTTGCCGCAGCTTTCTTCACAGGCTTTTCTTCTGCGGGTTTCGGTTCGCGCAACGCATGTTCGACATTGAACTGCTCGATATTCTTGCGCATTGAGTTGACCTCCTTATTGAGGGTTTCAATCTCGGTAGCCTGATTACGGATAGTCGTCAACAGCGAATTAAGTTCTTCGTTCTCGATAGAGAGAGGATACTGTTCTTCAACGCGGACGATGAAATCGGCGAGAACGTTCATGTAATTCGTAAACGCCTGGAAAGGTGTTTCATACGGGCTGAAGAGACTGTGAACGGCACCGTCTGCCATGTGTTTGGTCGACATATAGTAGAAATGGTCAGACCCCTGAAGATACCACCAGTCCTGTTTCAAACGACGGTCGGTGCACAAGCGGACGCGTTCTGCTACGGAATAAAGTTTATTGAATGCCTCATTCTGAAGTTTATTGCCAAGCCATGCAGAAGTGTCGCGGGCTTCATCCGCGCCTGAAATCGGATGGATAACAGAAAGCTCACCTACCGGTTTTAGTTTGGTGATGGCTTCTGTCGGAGTACAGAACTCGATGCCACGTTCTTTTGCAAACCGGGGTAGTGCCTCGAGGAACTGGAATATACCGGAGTTTGCCGGCTGGAGTCCGCCGAATGTTTCAAGACTCATCGCCAGATTTATTATCTGCTCTTCTGCGGGCGTTGCAGCAATCCAATCGATATATTTATCAGCGGTCAGAGGATAAGCATCCCATGATGTATCATTAAAACGGAACGATATATCATCGCTCAGTTTAGAATTCTTCAGAAGAAGTTTGAGTTTCGGAGCAGTCGCTGCCGCATAGACATAGTTCGGAGATTTCCATCCGAGAATGTGCTTTGCGCCTTCTGTCAGCACGCCTTTGAAACCCATAGCCGCAATCTGCGAAGCAAGTTCATCACAATATATAAGTTCTGTGTTGCGGAGCACTTTGGGTTTAACACCGAAAAGCGCATGCAGTTTTTCACACTCCACTTTCACCTGCTCTGCGAACTCCTCGGGGTCGATAAGTGACGCCAGAGAATGTGCATAAGGTTCGGCAACGAATTCAACACAGCCTGTGTCAGCGAGACGTTTGAGAAGATCAATCAGTTCAGGAACATATTGCTCAATCTGCTCTATGGCGACACCGGTGATGGCGATAGAACATTTGAATGCACCTTTATTATCCTCAATCATCTTCAGAAGAGTCTGACATGCCGGAATGTAACTACGTTCGGCTATACGGCTGATGATATCGTCATTGAGGAAATCATCATAATAATAATGGTCGTTACCTATATCGAAGAAACGATAACGTTTCAGACGGAAAGGCTGATGAATCTCGAAATTAAAACAGATTGCTTTCATATCTTGGAGCTGTGTGAAATTTTAACGGTTGAGTACTTTATTATATATATCGATTACTTTCTGACCTGCTTTATCCCAGGTAATTTGAGCGACTTCAGCGAGTCCGTCTTCGCGAAGTTGCTGATACATCGCAGGATAAGTAATAATAGAGTGAATGGCATCAGCCATCGCGTCGATATCCCAATAATCGGTTTTTATTACGTTGTCAAGGATTTCGGCGCACCCGGACTGCTTTGAGATAATAGACGGTACACCCATCTGCATCGCCTCAAGCGGAGAAATACCGAAAGGCTCTGATACGGATGGCATGATATATACGTCGCTTGCCTTCAGCATTTCATAGACCTGCTTCCCTTTCTGGAAACCCGGGAAATGGAAGCGGTCGGCGATTCCGCGTTCGGCAGCCAAGGTAATCATTTTATCCATCATGTCACCTGAACCTGCCATGACAAAACGGACATTGTGATCGTTTTTAAGGACTTTAGCCGCAGCTTCCACAAAGTATTCGGGACCTTTCTGCATGGTGATACGACCAAGGAAAGTAACCACTTTTTCTTTTGGTTTCTTTACTTCCACGTCAAGAAGTTCCTGACTCAAGGGCACGACTGCATTATGAACCGTCGTAACCTTGGCAGGGTCTATGCCGTAACGCTCTATAACGGTCTGGCGGGTAAGATTGCTGACCGTAATGATATGGTCGGCATGTATCATACCGTCGCGTTCGATATTGAAAACCGTAGGATTGACATTTCCGCGTGAACGGTCATAATCGGTCGCATGCACATGAATTACAAGTGGCTTTCCTGTAACCTGTTTGGCATGGATACCGGCTGGATAGGTCAGCCAATCGTGGCTGTGGATTATATCACACTCTATAGTGCGGGCAATAACTCCTGCGGTAATCGAATAATTGTTTATTTCTTCAAGAAGGTTGTCAGGATAACGACCTGAGAATTCTATACAGCCGAGATCATTCGTGCGCATATAGTTGAAGTCGGCATAGATATGGTCACGGAGTCTGAAGTAAAGGTCTGGACTCATCACCTTGCCTATACGCGATTCGACATACTCACGGCTGACGTCACGCCATGCGACCGGAACCTGCGATGCTCCTATGATATGGGCGAACTCGCGGTCTTCATCGCCGTAAGGCTTCGGTATGACAAATGTGATATCCATATTGCCACACTCCCACATACCTTTTGTGAGACCATAGCTGGCAGTGCCGAGACCGCCGAGGATATGAGGGGGAAATTCCCACCCGAACATTAATGCTTTCATTTCTTTGATTGACAGCTTTTGCGGTTTGACACTGTTTTTTAGTTATCGGGAGTAAGACGTTTGAGTGTACGCAAAGTGCGCAGGACTTCTGCGACATTAGTCGCATGAGATATCGCCCCTCGTCCGGCGAACGGCGGATTTCCGTCATACAGCTGAGAGAGCGAACCGATGCAACCGTTAGGCATTTCGTCTTCAAACCCGATTAGCATACGGTCTATATAACTTACACCGCTCATGCCGAACACGCGCAGATAGGCATCTGCATAAAATCCCATGAGCCATGGACGGGCAGGTCCCTGATGAAGGGCAAGTTCACGCTCTTCGGGCGAACCGAGATAGAACGGGCGATAACCGAAACTCTTCGGAGATAGAGAACGTAGCCCTTTGGGGGTGAGAAGTTCGCGTGTCACTACATCAAGAACACTCTTTCGCTGACGACGGTCAAGCGGAGAATAATCAAGACCGATGGCTACAGCCATATTGGGGCGAACCGATGGGTCGGCATATGTGCCGTCGACATAATCATAAAGATATCCACCGTCGTTGAGGAACGTGTCGATAAACGGCTGTTTCATCTTGTCGGCAGCCTCTGACCAGCGTTTCGCTGTTTCGGCAAGTTCGTCCTTACCTTCTGCGAGAGACGCACCGAAGCGGAGTGCATTATACCACAATGCGTTAAACTCCACGAGATAACCGCTGCGGGGTATTACCGGTCGTCCGTTAAGAGTGGAGTTCATCCACGACACCGGAGTTGAGGTGCCGATTGTGCGAACCATACCGTTTGATTGGTCGACCTGAAGATTGGGATGACGATTGGAAAGTATATAGTCAAGTATAGAGGCAATCAAATCGAAATAACGCTTGCGAGCCTCGTCATTGCCGACATTCTTGGCGTATTGCTGAAGTGACCATACAGCCCAAAGTGGAATATCAGGCAAATCTATACCCTGAATGCGTTCGGACTGACGACCGTCTACCATAAATTCAAGCAAGGCGTCAGCAGCCGTATCGATAATTTTCTCGAAATCGGCACGATGGTCGATGGCAAGAGTCAGCCCCGGAGCCGCCATGAATGTATTGCGTGCAAGGACGACTCCCCATGGGTAGCCTGATATGACATACATGCGGTCACCATCTTTCAGATAGAACTGCTTTGCCGCGTTTTTAAGACAGTTATAAAAGCTTGTACGCGGTGTGCGTGAAGCGATTTCGGCTTCATACATTTTGGCAAGCGAACGTGGTTTCACTTCCGAAATGCCGGCTGAGAATATAACCGACTCACCCTTTTTGATTGGTATCTCAAAATAACCGGGCACCCAGAGGTCTTCCGTGTAGGGAACACCACGCTCAAGATCTTTCACATATTCTATGCCGTTGTACCAGTTAGGTTCGTCAACCCATGTCGGTTTGCGGCTGAACTGCATGTAAAGAGTCGGAAAGCCGTCGTAAAGGCAGCTTGCCATACCATTGTCAACCGGTGTCAACTGACGGTTGATGGCATCGTTCGCCACACAAAGGCTGTTGCTCTCGCGGAAAGCCAGGAAAGGTTTGAAGCGGAGAGTCGTCGCCGAATGTGCTTCAACAAGAGTATAGCGTATAAGGATGCGGTTTTCATTCGAGATGAAAAGTTTTTCTTTGGTCAGGATTACGCCACCCACGCGATAGGTAGTCCGTGGAACGCTCTCGCAATCAAATTCACGAATATATTTATGTCCGTTAGGACTAAACACCCCACCGCGGTAACGATGAAGTCCGAGATTGAATGGCGCCCCATGCTGAATTACGGTCTCATCAAGAGACGACAGCAGAACGTGTGCTTTATTGCCCATCTCTGGAATTGGAATAACCAAAAGACCATGCTGCTTTCGGGTGTTGCAACCAACGAGCGTAGTGCAGTGATAAGCTCCTGCCTGATTGGTACGCAACATCTCCTTCGGCAATGACTGGTCGAGATTGATAAGCAGATTTTTGTCAAACTTAAGATAACTCATTTGAACTCGGAGTTTTTAATGTTTTAGGTTTCGGGGCGTAGATATTCAATCGAAGCGCACCGATGTTAGTCACTTTTGTAAAATAAACGTCATCAGAAAGACTTATGTCAGCCTGACAATAACGAATTTTGGTTTAATTTGCCGAAATTAACAAGTTTTTCCGAGTCATCAAAATTTTTTAATGACAAGAATTGCAAATATGCTGCATAACATAAAAATTGAAGCTAAAACGACGGTCAGACACGACATTTTTCAAGTCGCCGTGTGATAAACGCGCGCGTAATCAGCATAGCCACTCCTGTCACAATCCACGTTATCGGATAAATAAGAAGCAGACGACTGAAACTTGCGTCGGTGCCGGTCAGCATAAACACCCAGCCCAACCTCAGGACACATGTACCGCCAATGGTTATCAGTGTCGGAGTAAGCGAATAGCCCTGCCCTCTTAACGATGCTCCGGCAATCTCGTAGCTGCAGGCTATGAATTGAAAAGCAAGAACGACATGTATGCGGATAAGCGCATAGTCCATCACGGCGGCATCGGTCGTGAAAATGCTTAGAGCCTGACGGTCGAACAGTACCACACCAAGATTTATCATGCCGCTGCCTATCACACTTAAAACCATACCTACCCACATCACACTGCGACACCGCGAAAGATTGGCGGCTCCATAATTCTGACCCGTAAACGCTACGACCGACTGTGCAAAAGCCACGATGACGAAATAACTGTATGACTCGTAGTTAAGGGCAGCCGCCGAGCCTGCCATCGCATCAGTTCCGAATGAATTTATCGCAGACTGGATGAATACATTAGAGAGCGAAAAGACCATGCCTTGAACTCCGGCAGGGACACCAATTTTCAATATCTTCGCAAGTTCACTGCCTTCAAACCCCATTCTCTTTATATTCAGACGATATGGTTCATTTTCTCGACGAAGCACCTCAAAAATAATAGCCGCACTAACTATATTTGCGATAACCGTTGCAACCGCCACGCCCGTCACTCCCATGCCAAAGCATATAACAAAAACCAGATTAAGAATAACGTTGACTATTCCACCTGCGACAAGTGCATAAAACGGTCGGCGGGTGTCACCACAGCTTCGAAGAAGTGCCGAACCGAAATTGAACACCATCATGAACGGCATTCCAAGAGAATAAATGCGCAGGTAGGTTGTGGCATCATCAAGGACATCATCCGGCGTACCTAATGCCCGGAGAAGAGGTGATGCTACAAACTGGCTGATGCACAAGAGTAAAAATCCACTAACAAGAGACAAGGCTGCAGTCGTCGCCACAGTGCGTCTTATACCCTCGTCGTTCATACGGCCGATATAATTGGCAAGAACGACATTCGCCCCTACAGACAAGCCCACAAACAGGTTAACTATCAAACTAATCACAGAGCCGTTGCAACCGACAGCCGCTAAAGCTTTATGCCCTGCAAAGCGTCCGACAACAGCAATATCCACCGAATTAAACGACTGCTGCAACACTCCGCTGGCAATAAGCGGAATGGCAAACACGAGCATGTTTCGCCAGATGTTTCCTGACAACATGTCGACCCGAGATGAATTTTCGGTGCGCATGTCACATTAAAATTTCGACCTGCAAAATTACTCAAATTAACCCGTGCCGTCAATATAGAGGCAACATGAAAATTTTCTCCTGCGAAATATTCAGTCGGTGCAGACTGGAGTGTCGAGCGGTAGCTCTATCCTGAAAGTCGTACCTTCCCCCATTACGGAATCTTTTACAAATATCTGTCCGCCATGATATTGTTCGACTATTCGTTTGGCAAGTGTCAGCCCGAGACCCCAACCGCGACTCTTGGTCGTAAATCCCGGATTAAATACGGTCTTGAAATTCTTACGTGGTATGCCTTTACCACTGTCTTTGACTTCAACGGCGGCTTTGTCTCCGTCAACATTGGTTGTCACTTCGATGCTGCCATCGCCGCCGATAGCATCGACCGCATTCTTTATCAGATTCTCCATCACCCATTCGAATAACGGAGGACATGCACTTACTTCAAGTGACCTGTCACATAGATTGACAGCAAGGGAAATCTTGGGTGATATACGGCTCGACATATATGCTGCGGCATTCCCGACAATCGAATTAAGATTACATATTTCCATCTTCGGGCGCGAACCTATCTTGGAGAAACGTGAGGCAATCATGCTCAATCGATTTACATCCTTATTCATCTCCGCTACCGTTTCATTATCGATGCCCATTTCAGGCAGCAGCTCCATCCATGCCATCAGCGATGAGATTGGAGTGCCGAGTTGGTGGGCGGTCTCTTTCGACAGTCCGACCCACACCTTATTCTGCTCTGCTTTCTTGGTCGAGAGCACCGCGAAATAGACCACTGCGATAAACGCCAGCATAACGAGGAGCTGCACATAAGGATAATAGCTCAATCGTTTAAGCAAAGTGGAATCTTCATAATAGAGATGTTGCATCGTCCCCGGCGATATAATGATATGTATTACATTAGGCGTGGATGATAATTCATCAAGTTTTTCATGCAGAAATCGGTCATTCGCCTCCGATATGAAACCGACTGCGATATCCTCCGTCTTATCAGGTAAATCAAGATTTCTGAATTGCAATATGTTTCCCTCGTCATCGGTAAGCAAGACCGGTATCGTTGTATTTCTTTCTATGATGCCGAGCACAAAATCAATATCTACCGAACCCGGTTCGTCAGAACTTCCGATATTGATTATCTGCTTGGTAGCATCTGCCCATATCTCCATGCGGTCGCGCTCCTGCGTCGAGAGGTCTTTTACCAATCCGTTAGATATATAAAGAAACAGAGCCACCATGACCGCAGCTGTTATAAGCAGCGCAGCCTTGCCATACCGACGGAAATCATAGATGCTTGCCATATCTGTTTTAGATGCCCATTAAGTCACGATAAATATCAAGTGCGGCAGTGATAGTGTCTTTATCGACTATACAATCGATTTTTATAGCTCCGACATCAGCCAGTAGGGTAAAATTGATTTTATCAGGAGATGGATTTTTCTTATCATGCGCCATAAGGCGGAGAAGTGCCGGATAATCGTCACATGTTATATAGAATGCGCCATAGTTATCACGGACGTAAGAAGCATAGGCATGTAGAATTTCTGATGGGAAATGCTCAAGCATATTAGACATCACGAGTTCAACCACCATTCCCCACGCCACGGCATATCCGTGCGGCACAGGAGCCTTTCGTTCGTTCATTGCAAAGCTCTCGACCGCATGTCCTATAGTATGGCCCAAATTTAAGGCTCGGCGGATACCATGCTCATAAGGGTCTTCGGTCACGACCCTCTCTTTAACCGCTACACTCTGACGCAACAGTTCGAGCAAGCGTTCTCCGTTAAAATTCTCACTGCTGATATTAAAACCTAATAAAGCTGAAAAGGTCTCACGATTTTCGAGAAGTCCGTGTTTTAGCATTTCGGCATAGCCCGACAAGAGTTCCTGCAACGGTAAAGTATTGAAGAATATCGTCGATATTACGACAGCCTCCGCCTCTGCAAAGACTCCTATTTCATTTTTACATCCATTGAAGTTTATGCCGGTCTTGCCGCCGACAGATGCATCGACCGCAGCCAGCAATGTAGTCGGAACATTGATAAAACGCATCCCTCGTTTGAATGTGGCAGCAGCGAAGCCCCCCATGTCCGTTATCATTCCGCCTCCGACATTGATTATAAGCGATTTCCTTGTCGCACCTTCTTCATTGAGTCGGCTCCATATCGCTTCGAGACAATCAAGATTTTTATTGACGTCGCCAGCAGGAGTTTCTATTATTATAGCTTTAGCCACTTCCGCCGACATAGCCGAAAGAAAAGGAATAACCTGTGATGCCACATTCCTGTCAGTCAATACAAATACGCCTTTTGGCGCAAGTTTTGCGACCAAAGAGTCAAGTGCTTCACCCGGTTTATTAGTAAATATCAGTTGCTGCTTCATAATCACAAGGTTAAAGTCAGCATATCATATAATAACTGAGGAAAGGCATCGGCACATTCGCGCATCGAATCGTATACGATTGCAGCCCCGGCGGCTTCAAGTTCCGCTCTCGGAACGGGACCAGTCACCACTCCTATAGTAAACGCACCCGCTGTTGCAGCCGATTTAACACCGAGAGGCGCATTATCGATAGCTATCGCCTGAGAAGGAGTGACATCTGCAAGTTGCATCCCTCTTATAAATGGTTCGGGGTGTGGCTTCCCGTGGGTTACATCGCGCGAAGTCACTCTCATCCCTTTATCGAATACATCCGGGAAATCCTTGTCCAAACGCCCGAGCAGCGAACTTTGTCCGGAACCGGTCACAAGAACACGCCGCATACCGACCTCTTTCATTATTTCTGTAAGGTCTTTTGCACCTTCCATGGGTTTAACCTCCGGTAGGGTCTTGAATATTTCCGTCTTGCGATGATAAAGTTTCTCACATTCATCCTGCGTTGCATGACGGTTAAAGCATCTCTGCATAAGCAAGTCTATCGTCTGCGCTCCGGTCATTCCTTCATAAAGGAAAAATTCATCATGTGAGACTGACAATCCGGCTTCTTTGCACATAAGTTCCCATGCCGTCGCATGATTATCCATCGAATCATAAAGAGTTCCATCCATGTCAACAAGAGCGGCAAGAGGTTGCAGACGTCTATATCGCCTGCGGAGAATATAATCTGACAATATAGCTTTGTTGTCCGTCATTTTTTCTTTTTGTTTTTAACAATCGTGTCCGTCTGAACAGGAGCCGGGATAAGACCTTCCTTGATAAACAGCAACGAGTCTGCCGCACTTACGGGGTCATCTTCAAGATTTATATCCGCAGCTGTGGCGACTGATGCCGGAAGTTTCAGTTTTGCAAATTTCGAACGTCGCACACCGCGTTTGAATACATTCTCTATCTGGTCAATAAGATTTACACGGGCTGTATCTACAACAAACTGTCGTTCGATAGCTTGTTTCTCGTTGAACTTAGCCCGTCCGAGTCTGATTTTATAATGTTCGGGATTTCCTTTTATAGTAATTCCGAATTTGAACGGGAGCGGAGATTTAAGCACCGAAATCAAATAATTGAAATTTAGTGCCAGGTCATTATGCCCCTGCACGCCTATTTTATAGCGGTCAATATCGAATATAAACGGGAAAAGCTGCATCTGGTTGTCGGAAATAATCATCTCAACTGTCATATGATCGATGATATTTTTTTGTCTATCCTTAAATAACAACCATCTGGCAATAGTCTTGAACGTATCGGCGTCAAGTAGCTGCAACGAGTCGCCCTGAAGTTTTATCGCAGCGGTCAGTGATGGCAAATCAAGGGTCATATCAGGCTGAATATCAACTGTTGCTGCAATATCGGCATCAATTATACCGGAAATATCGCGCAGCAATGGCATGATGGAATCGACTGCCGGAACCATATCGACGAAACGGGATATATCAAATCTATTGACATTCAATCCGAAACCGAACCTCATATCATCAGCCGTCGGGGCAGAATACAAAGCTGACAAATCGACCGAACCAATATCAGATGATGCCTGCAACTGATGTAGATTCAGTGCCCCGTCATACAGTAGGATATTGCCTGCCATATTGTGGAGCATTAAATCGGAATACATCACATTGTTTGCTCTCAGCCTTATGTCGGCTTCAATATTTGCGGGCAACAAAATCGGAGCCATCGTATCAATCTTCTGATTGCTATCTCGGTTAAGTTCCTTATCGAACATGCTTTCGCTGTCGACCACGTCCAAGTCACTTATCGATAGCGTGTGGTGTTTTGAAAAGGCAGCTCCACGGAAAAATCCTTCTGCAATCTGATTGACATCTACCGTGTCGCTTGCGGCATCCAGTTCTATTTTAATGGGAGACAAAACCTTGCGGGCTGTCAATCCTCGTTTTACGTTACTGATTCGTCCGTCTGCGAGGAAATCCGACCGCCCGACTTTATATGCAATCTTGTGGAGGAGTATCGAATCATTGTTAAATGACACACTGAAGTTATCCAGACGGTTACGCAAAGGGAAATGAGGCGTGAACAATCGGGCTCTATCTGTGGTGAGGGTTCCGTTTATATCCCAGTCAAGCAATAATTTACCCAGTGCTTTTGATGTACCCCAATCAATTATCTCTGTTGCAGAGTCAGTCATTTCCGCATGAACTCGCTTATGAGGACTATGATGACTGCGACGTCGCGCTATTGCCAGTGCAATCACCGAATCAGGAGACAGTTCCGGACGGACACGCTTAATGGAATCAATGGTTTTACGCAGTCTGACCATTGATTTTTTCATGGGCAACTTATGGGCGTTGAAATGAAGCTGAGAACTGGAGAACAACATTCTCGCATCTTTCGACCCTGCTGCCATGCGCTTGATATTCATATCGAACAGGAATTCCGGCACCCGCTTCATATCGCGGAAACGCTTCATCACTATCTTTCCCGCCACATCCCTGAAACGCGCTCCGGCAGAATCCGTTATAGAAGTCACATTAAGACTCGAAAGTTTCAGACCTCCACCCATTGGTACAACAATAGTCGTATCCTTGGTCGGTGGCATTTTCTGCGCTCCTATTCCTAAAGACAAATCCTTAACGGTCAAGTCTATTCCTCCGCTCAAGATATTGGCGGAATCCGCTTTGAACACAGCTGCAAGTAAATCCTGAGTCTGACCAAATCGCATATTGGTGCCGAATTTCAGACATGCATCATTGACAAACACCATATTAGCCGTGTCTGAGGCAAGCCAATAGAATTTCGAACAATCTATATCGCCGTTCACGTGCAGCTTATGGAAATTATTTTTATCAAACATCGAAATCCGACCTGCGACACTCAGTTCCGTCTTAACTTTTCCGGATATGTAACCCGCGATATGTTTCATCAGCGGTGGCGGAAGTTTGGCAAGGGAAGTAAAGCCGTCTATCCTTACATCAAACAACGGGTCTGACACGACTGCTGAAATTTCTCCGTTTATATCAAGAGAAGTTGCAGGGCCCACAAGTTCCAGATGTTCGATTCTGAAGACTGCAGCATCAATATCGTTACCCTTCAACTCGGATTCGACTGCAGCCGACAGACGCTCAATGCGCGCTCTGCCGAAAGTAAGGTGACACGGACTTATATCTAAGTTGATTGTCGCATACGGGATACTGTCCCGGTCGATGTTGAATGCCGAGTCAAGTCTCATAGCGAATTTAATCTCTGCATCTGTCTTCAAGGATTGCAATTCAGAGGCAGTCTTGACAGATTCGGGCAACAGAGCAAGTATATCATTCACCCTTATACCATTACTGCTTCCTTCAAAATTCCTTATAACCAGTTCATCACCGAAGTCAACCGCCGTACTGAACCGAAACGACACATCATCGATACCCAACGTAAAGTCATCCAATGTAAGGCTTTTGGGCTTATCGTAGCTCCAGATTACATCGCCGTCAAGGGTCATCGGAAGGTGTAGCAGATTATATGCGTGAAGCATATCTCCCGCAAAATCACCCGAAAAAGTAAGTGCATACGCAGGCTTGCCTCCATCCCTTTCAAGAACCGCTTTAATGCCCACTGTAGCGGAAGTATGCGTCATGGCATCATAGAATCTGAATTCTTTCGCTCCGTCAATCGAGAATTTGTGTAATGCAATCTTTGGCAAGGACGTATTCGAATCATCATCATCCGACGTTTGTTTCACAATGTCAAAATTGTTTACAGAATCGTTGACTATGACAACATTAACTCCGGCGCCGACAACAGCAACATCATTGATATCAATCATTCCGGTCATCAATGAAGGAATTTTCAGTTCTCCGACAAACCTGTCAATTGTCAGAAGGGTATCTGCATAAGAAGGCAGACTCAGCGAACTGTCATTTTTCAACGCTGCAATCTTCGGAGTGGTTATGGTCAGCGTATCGACCTCAATACGTAAAAAGGGATATGACGATTTTGTAAATAATTCGACCTTGCTTATTTCTACATTCGCATCAAGCACACTGTTTGCGACCTTACAAACAATAGGCGTCAGACGGTCCGGCGACAAAAGAGACACGACACAGGTGACAGTTCCATAGACTGCAAGAACGACTGCAAGTATCGTCAATAGTAAAGTTTTGACCGTCAGCCGCAAGATACGACCCAAAATAGGCTTCCCAGAATGATTTTGTCGTTCCATAGCTTTAAGGACGTGCGGTTACATGAAAACAACTTTGTTTGCGTTCGAACACGACATAACAGCGACCTTCCTCACGCAAATCATATAATATTTCGCCCAGCAGATTTTTCAAATCCTCAAACGAACGATTGACAGTTATAGAATCACAAATAAAGCGTGAATAGCTTATATCAAACGTCGTTCCATATTGATGAGCGGACGTGTTGGTGGCATTTCTGTTGACACGACGCAGCCGCTTTACAGTCATTGGTGTCCTTAGAACACTTGTAACTTTAATTCTGTAATCGCCTCCGCCTCTCGCCTCAAGCGAATCATTGAACCTATGACCTATTTCTTTCAGCAGTTCCGCTGCCTGTGGCACAAGATAAGGATAGCTGTGAGTAAGATTATCTACATAATATTCCTCGCATGACTTCACCTCGACTAACGGATGAGGCAGATACCAGGCATCATCTATATTACCGATAGCACCTATTCCTATTGTCTCACCAGCTTGAAGATGGAGATAATTACTATCTTTGAAAACCTTCCTTAGCGGTCCTATATGTCTTAGTTTCAGCTTGACACAACCTTCATCCGGAGCACTGTCAAGGTGTTGGTCATATGCATTGAAATCGTTGTCGGCAAGTATTTCGTCAAGCGTTATTTGAGCGGTTGCCGGACGACGGTCTTCCCCCCCGCCGCCGCAAGCCACCGAAAAGGCGGTGCATATAAACAATCCTATAATCAGATAAATCGTTCGTCTCATTTTGTTGCAAACTGTTCTTTGTCGTAAAGTTACAGTTTTTTCTCGAACCAAACTATCTATTGAGGCGAAAAAGTCAAAAGGCTTGGTGACAGCATCGGTTCTGCAGCATGAATTATGGCTTCTGATGAAAGAGCTTTTATTGTCTCCTCTGTAACAGCCGGGGCAATGATTTCTCCTCGCCATAAAAGAGAACGTGCAGCCGCAAGCACACTATTTTCTCTGTTTTCAGAGGCAATTACAAGTTGTCCGAGATATTGTTTTTTTGCGGCTTCGAGTTTTGCAGGAGTCAGTTTTTCACATAGACGCGAAAATGTCTTTGCCACAATCTCACGACACCGTTCCACGTCATCGGCATCACATCCGAAATAGACTGTCATAAGACCGCTATCTGAAAACAGAGCCGTAGCTGCCTCCACACTGTAAACCAATCCTCTGCGTTCTCGCATTTCTACATTTAACAGCGAATTCATGCCTGGTCCACCCATGATATTCACTAATAAAGCCGTTGCATACCTGTCTTCTGCCAGATAAGAGCCAACTCTTGCTCCCGTAAGACAATGAGCCTGGTGTGTCGGTATTTTATGCTCTATGCAGAAAGGTGCATTCACCACCGGAGTTACATAATCAGTCCTGACGCTATCGCCACTACGGATTATCGAGAAATTACCATCAAGGACCTTGAAAACCGGCGACGCACCACGTGGTCCGCTATAAAAGGCGACCATATTGTCAGCAGTATAATTGCGTCTGACAAACTCACGGCACGCCTTGCTGTCAAAATTCCTGAGACTTTCCTTACATCCTAATATGTTATGTCCGAGCGATGAACCGGCAAATATCACATCCTCAAAATCATCATATATAGCCTCTGACGGCGTATCGAGATATGAATCAATCTCATCAGCTACCACTTCCCGCTCCTTGTCAAGCTCACTGTCGGGGAAACACGAATTTGCACACAGGTCTCCGATTAGTTCCGCCGCCCGTGAAAGATTCCCTGACGGGAATATACTATAGACAACCGTTTCTTCTTTCGTAGTATATGCGTTCAGCTCGCCGCCGACAGCTTCCATCCGGTTGATGATGTGGCTTGACCTGCGTTTCGAAGTCCCCTTGAACAATGTATGTTCGACAAAGTGAGCCAATCCGTGCTCAGATGAAAGTTCATTGCGGCTGCCGGCTTTAATGCATATACCGCATATCTCGACCGCACTGCGCGGGCAATGGATATGCACCGCAAGCATTCCGTTTGAAAGCGATGATGTTGTTATCTCTGAACGCCTGTTACTCGCCATCAGTCCAGTCTCCGTTTTCTTTGATTAGTTCGATAAGACGTGGCACCGCCTCACATGCAGGAATATTCTTTACCATACATTCCTTTCCTTTATACAGACTCACACAACCGCTCGCCGCGCCTACATATCCGTAATCTGCATCAGCCATCTCGCCCGGACCGTTAACGATGCAGCCCATCACTCCTATTTTCAAACCTTTGAGATGAGATGTCGCAGCCTTGACAGCCCGAAGTACTGAAGATAAATCAAACAACGTGCGTCCACAACCGGGACATGCTATATATTCGGTTTTGGAAATTCTCCTTCGCGTAGCCTGAAGGATGCTCATTTCAAGAGATTTTACACGACTTGGGTCAACCCCGGGAGCATCAATCCATATACCGTCTCCGAGTCCGTCAAGCAAAAGCGACCCGAAATCAACCGATGCGGCAACAGTAAGTTTTTCAATATCATACTCCGCAGGATAGGAAATTTTTATAATAGCCGGAGCACTATTACCTTTGGCTGCTCGCTCTGCAAACTGTCGGCGTATGTCGCTTATCGCATTCAGACGGGAAGACGCAACAAGCTCAAAACCGTCAGGGACACCGTCGACAAAATCAAAGTCAACTCCGGCTGCAAGCGGCACCCGTCGACCTTCCAAAGGCACTGTAATACGTTCTGCCATATCTATATCGTCATCGGTAATCCGCTGGATATGTCCGACAAGCATCTTTGCGACAGGAATCTCGTTTTCGGGAGCTTCGCTCAAAGAGACCCTTATGGTGTCACCGATACCGTCGGCTAACAGCGAGCCTATGCCGACTGCCGATTTAACACGTCCGTCTTCTGCATCTCCGGCTTCCGTCACGCCAAGATGAAGAGGATAATGCATGTCTTCCTTATCCATAGCGGCGACCAGCATCCTTACGGTCTGTGTCATAACGACGACATTTGATGCTTTTATAGATATGACCACGTCATCGAATTTCTCCGCACGACACACACGAAGAAATTCCATCGCTGATTCAACCATTCCCGCCGGTGTATCACCGTAACGGCTCATTATTCTATCGGAAAGCGAGCCGTGATTGACGCCAAGGCGTATGGCTGTAGAATGCTCGCGACATACAGCAAGGAAAGGCACAAGTTTGTCGGATATCTTCTGTAGTTCGGCAGCATATTCTTCGTCAGTATAGCTGAGTTTTCGGAAAGTTCGACCGGGGTCTACAAAATTTCCGGGATTGATTCTGACCTTTTCAACCTGCGTAGCGGCTTCGAACGCTGCCGCCGGATTAAAATGTATGTCGGCGACAAGTGGAATGTCGATACCTTTTTCACGTAACTGCCAGCGGATTTCACCCATATTCCGGGCTTGAGCGACTCCTTGAGCGGTCAATCTTACTATATCGGCTCCGGCAGCAGCAATCGCTTCACATTGTGCAACCGACGCTGCTGTGTCGAGCGTCGATGTATTTGTCATTGATTGAAGCTGTATTGGGGAATCACCCCCGATAATAGTGTTACCGACCTTGACCGGAGACGTTTTCCGACGGAAATTTTTATGAGCCATTTACTATAAAATCTTTATACCTTGTATTTATAATCGCTTATCGCAGCAAGTTCTGCGTTGGCTTTCACGATTTTTTGTGAAAGTGACGCGCAGTAGCCCGCATACCTTTCAGCAAGTCGCTCATCACTCAGAGCAAGCATTCTCACAGCAAGAATAGCCGCATTGAGACCAGCATTAATTCCGACAGTAGCAACCGGTATGCCCGGAGGCATCTGCACTATGGACAGCAATGCATCCTGACCGTGAAGAGTCGAATCAATCGGCAGTCCGATAACAGGAATTGGAGTCAGTGCCGCAATCACGCCGGGAAGTGCCGCTGCCATTCCTGCCGCTGCAATTATAACTTTAACTCCACGTCCGGCAGCATTGCTTGCAAATTCTTCCACTTCATGCGGTGTCCGGTGAGCACTGAGGGCATTAAGTTCGAAAGGCACTTCCATTTGTTCGAGGAAATCGGCTGCCTTACGCAATACGGGCAAATCTGATGTACTGCCCATTATTATACTTACAATAGCTTTCATATATTTTGATTTTAATTATTTTTCAATACCAAGGCAATCAACACGGCAACCGCTCCGAGTGCTATTCCTGCATAGACCTGCGCAGGGGTGTGACGTTTCAGTATAAGGCGTGCAGACCCGACAAGTCCGCACACAATTATCGCCCCGCAGACCCACCACTTTGCTCCAAATATCAGTTGCCCGTGAGCGGCAAGCCATATTAATGCAGCCGTGAAACCGCCTACAGCCGAGCCGTGGGCACTTATTTTCCAGCGTGACGTGATTATCAGGGCTATAACCGATGCTCCGGCAGCTCCGGCATAAAAGGCCGGCAGCCAATGAACCGTAGAGATTTTGCCGAGAAACAACGCTGTAGCCAGATAACATATAATGGTCACAACATAGGGTATGGTACGTTCGGAACGCGATGACAGACTTACATCTTTCGCTCGTCCGGTCTTTATAAGCGCAAGGATGACCGCGGTGGGAATTATGGCTGTGAGCATGACTACAATTCCCGCCGAGATAAACCTGAATTTCTCAGGAATAGAAACAAGCGGTGTCACCCACATAGCTATCACCATCATATAAGTAGGCAGCACAATCGGCGAAAAAACATCGCTTATTATCTGAGCTACACGCTCCTGAGGCGTATGTTTGTTTTTTTCTGTCATATCGATGTTATTTAGAATTGTTTCCTTAGACGAGCTACTGGTTGCCCGAGCTTTTCGCGATATTTAGTAACTGTACGACGTGCTATCCGGTATCCTTTCGCATCAAGTAGTTGGCTCAATGCGTCATCGCTCAGAGGATGACGCTTATCCTCATTATCTATGATTTTTGTCAACGCTTCTAAAATTTCATGAGAGGATGTGTCTGCATCCTCTTTCGGTCGCTCGTTAAAAAACATTTTCAACGGATATATCCCGTGTGCGGTCAGAACGTATTTACCGGCTGCCGCACGAGAAATTACCGAAATATTCAGACCGGTTTCGGCGGCAACATCTTTAATAATCATCGGACGTATAGTCGACCTGTCATTTGTCTCAAAAAAACGGTGTTGAATTTTCGCTATCGCCTTCATAACCGACAGCAGTGTGTCTGCACGCATCTTAAGCATCGAAATGAAAGCAGATGCATCATCATGACGTCTTTTTATGAATGCTTGTGCGTCCGCCTCTCTCCTGCTTATGGGCGTAGAAGGAGTGTCGTCTATCTTAAAGCTGTCTTCAATGGCAAGCTCAGGCACACTATTGAGTAGACTTACCCGCATATGACCGTCGCAATCTGCATCCACTGCAAAATCAGGTATTATATGCCT
This sequence comes from uncultured Bacteroidales bacterium, assembly GCA_947175535.1. Lineage (GTDB taxonomy): Bacteria > Bacteroidota > Bacteroidia > Bacteroidales > Muribaculaceae > CAG-873. The sequence continues at coordinate 17,983 of CAMWNF010000011.1, read as the reverse complement.
CAGTCTGTCATTGACAGTATCTCCCTCAACGAGAGCACCCGGTTTGGGATTAAGTCCCCTGATGAAATCAAGAGTTGCATGCATCTGCTCTTCATCAATGCCGAGATGACTGCGCAATTGGTCGAAATGTTTTTTTGAGAATAAATCAAACCAGTCAGCTATGATTTCACGGGCTATTTTCGATGTCAGGGTATGAGGGAAACGGTCAATCTGAAGCAGCAGACAATCACGCAAGTCAACGGCTCCGACTCCTGCCGGGTCAAGTCTCCTTATCTTTGCAAAGACCGTTTTAACTTCAGGCACATCGACTGTCACTCCTTCCGCTATAGTAATATCATCTGCGATGTCTGTCAGAGAGCGTGTCATATAGCCGTTATCATCAAGATTTCCAATTATATGTTCGGCTATCAGCCTTTCTCGCTCATTCAAATCAATATCTGCCAACTGAGCTGTCAGTACATCCATCAGAGTTCCGCTTTCTGAGGTTGAGAGCAAATCATGACCATTACCATCAGAATCGTAGCCGTCTGAATATGCCCCATAGACAGGAACCTCATCCTCATCTCCGTAATCAGCCCGCTGCAATTGCTCGGCGCTTTCACCGAATTGGTCAGCTGAAATATCATCGGCGTCTGATACTCCAACTTCGCCCACTGCTTCAAGGGCAGGGTTCTCGTCAAGCGCGCGACGAACCTCCTCTTCGATTTCGGGTGCGGTCATCTCAAGGTAACGCCCGAAAATGACCTGCTGCGGGTTTAGCCGTTGCTGCAACTTGCTCTGCTGCTCAAGTCTCAAATTGTCGTTAGTCCCTTTCATTGTCCGCTGTACACACAATGCACCTTGCCGACCGGCAGTTTTCCTTCGAGTCTTATCGGTATGCGACGGCTGTCGGCACTTATCCAGGCATCCATGTCATCCGATGTTTTCTTTCCCCCGTCAGAGGTAAATATAAACGTTATATGATAGCACCTATAAGTCTTAGAATCCGATTTTGCATCTTCAATTCCATGATACTTTATAGTCAAATCTTCTTTGCGCTTGCCAGAGAAGATAGTGATGGTCTCGCTTTGACCGGGCTTCCACTTATCATAAGGAATTGCACGCATGTAGTAATATGCGCTCATCATATCAACGGTTGTACCCTCGGCTTCAAGCGACAGCTGCTGGTTGACGCGCTCGACGCCTTTTTTCACCACCCTGCGGGTGCAGTCGCCCGTAACCTTGGAACCAATATAGCCGAAACGGACCGTATCGTGCTTGTACTCTCCGCCCTCATGAGCAATCTTTTCGTAAAATTTTGACCGGAAATCAGGTCGGCTGATAACTCCATTGAGGGTGTCCCTGACTTCGAAAAACTTGTCAGCCCAAGGCTCGGAAGCGGCAGTCAGCTGGACAACATATTCGTCTCCGACATTTTTCAGTGTAACAGTTGCGTGTCCCGCCTGTTTGTGGATAAGTCCCCACTTATATTTCACCTTATAGTCAAGCGACTCATCGGCAAATGTTACCGCCGCGGCTGTCAGTGTCGCAATCATACCGAAAGCCGCGGTTAAAAACATATATTTTATTTTCCTATTCAGTTCTGTCATCAACAGGTATCTTGATACATAATTTGCGATGGGTGCCGACTCCTATGTTCGGAGCATGAGCATCTTCAGGAAAGAATATCGCAATCTGACCTTTTCGAACATGCAGCATACTTGTCGCCGAGTCTCCGAAAAAGCATATATCGTTGTCAGCGTCATATTCTCCATGCGGATGTTTCAGTCCCGCCAACGGTGCCCATCCTATTGTCTCGCTGTTTTTCAACGGCACATGGATATCGATATATCGACGGTGAGTCTCAAGCTCGGATACTTCCCTGTCTCTCAGATGAGGTTCCTGGCAATTGACATATATCGAGCCGTCGTCACTGATGTCTATCCTGCCTTTTTCAAAACTATCACCATAATGTTTCTCGAGCCAGTCAAGAGCTTGGGCTATTGCCGGACTCAGGCTCTTGAAGCGTCCGGCATGAGATATTTCACAGACTATCATTCTATAATCCTATCAATTCATTATCATTCGTTAACCTCGGCAACTTCAGCCGGGTCTTCGTCAAACAGCGGAAGGACGCCTCGCGAACTTTGCTCTATACGCTTGTTTCGCCAGCATTTGCGACACACGGCAACATATCTGTCGTCGCCACCAATTTCAACCTGCGCGCCTTCTTCGACAAAATCGCCATTGGCATCGATTCGTGCATTGACGATGGTCTTGTGACCGCAATTACATGTCGACTTGATTTCATCAATAGTATCTGCGATTTCAAACAGACGGCGTGAACCTTCGAACAAATGGGTCTTGAAGTCGGTTCGAAGTCCATAGCACACTACATTGCACCCGAAATCATCAACCACACGCGAAAGTTGGTCAACCTGAGCCGGGGTCAGAAACTGAGCCTCGTCGACAAGAAACCATTCAATGACCTTATGAGTCTCGCGGTATAAATCTTTGACCAGTTCATACAGGTTTGTATCATGGTAAATCCACCGGCATTCACGCTCTATGCCGATGCGGGAGCGTATCACATTACGCGCTTCGCGGGTGTCTATGACAGGTTTCAGACACAGATATTCTATCTTGCGCTCCTCGAAGTTATAGGCTGTCGTGAGCAGCAGAGCGGTCTTTGCAGAACCCATCGTGCCATAGCGAAAATATAATTTACCTTTTCTGTACATTATTCAGTCATTGGTTGGTTATCCGTTCTGTAAAATTAGCAACAATTTTCCGTTGCTCCCACCATTATTCCCAAAATAGTTATCAATATATGTTAATAACTTTTCCGGATCGCTGAATATCACTCAGAATCAAAGTGCCCGCGAGTTTTCCCACGGGCACTGATGATTTATCTATATGCTGCTAATTATTTCAGACCGAGTTTTGCTTTTACTTCAGCAGTGAGGTCAACGACATCGTTACCCTGGAAAAGGATGAGCGAAGGATCGTTAGGAATTACAAGTGTGAAACCGCCTTCCTGACCGACTGCTTTGATTGCATCCATCATCTTGCTCTGGATAGGCTGCATAAGCTGCTGGTTGAGACGATCAAGGTCCTGTTGTGCGGTAGATCCGAACTGGTCAACTTTCTGACGGCGTTCCTGAATATCTGAAATGCGACGTTCCTTGATGCTCTGGGGAGTATTGGGGTCTTCAGCGATTGCCTGATATTCTGCGAAGATTTTGTTAAGTTCTTCGGTGAGCTGCTGATATTCTGTCTGATATTTTTTTGATGTTTCTTCCAACTGAGCTTTCATAGCTGTAGTTTCAGGCATAGCCTGGAACACAGATTCGAGATCAACGACACCAAATTTCTGAGCGAAAACGCTCATAGGAAGAATAACTGCGATTGCAAGGATAATTCTCTTGAACATGATAATTTTTATGATTATTGTTTTAACTTAATTTTTTTACTCTTTGAATTCGTCCGTAAAAGTACGAATTTTATTTGGAATAACCCAATTTTGCAAGCACTTCGTTGCTTATATCTATACGAGGAGACGCATAAATGATATCACTCGCCGACGCACGGTCGAAAATAGCCTGATAACCGCGCTCTTCAGCGACCTTTTTGACGGCATTGTAAACATCGTCCTGAACCGGCTTCAGCAAAGTCTGACGCTTTTTATAGAGTTCGCCTTCCGGGCCGAAATATTTATAGCGAAGTTCAGTCGCTTCTTTTTCTTTGGCAACGATTTCTTCTTCGCGTTTCTTGGCTTGTTCTTCTGTTAGGAATACTTTGTCTGCAAGATAGCTCTGATACATTGTCTCCGCCTCTTTTCCGACAGCTTCAATTTCTTTCTGCCAACGCTGAGAAAGCTGGTTGAGCTGTTCGTTTGCCATTTCGTAAGTCGGAACGTTTTTCAATATATATTCCATGTCGACAAGGGCGAATTTCTGCGCCGATGCCATACCTATACCGGCGATTGCCAGCACGATGATGAGCATGAGTTTCTTCATTGTCTGTTATTTCTTTTTGGTTAGTTTCTATATTAGACGTTCGAAACGCACAAAAGTTTATTAGAACTCCTGACCGAGGATAAAGTGGAAGTGGCTGCCACCTCTTTGTCCGAACACTTTGTCGAAACCATACGCCCAGTCAATACCCATCATACCGACCATCGGCAGGAAGATACGCACACCGACACCGGCACTGCGTTTGATGCTGAACGGATTGAATTTCTTGACTGATGTCCAGGCATTACCACCTTCGATGAAAGTCAGGGCATAGATGGTGGTAGACGACTGAAGCATGAGCGGGAAATGAAGTTCGACTCCGAAACGCGTATATGCATAACCTTCGCTACCCCAGGGTGTGAACTGACCGTTGTCGTAACCGCGCAACGCGATAGTCTCTGTAGCGTAAGTATAACTACCCGACATACCGTCACCACCGACATAGAATGTCTCGAACGGAGATTTCAGATATTTGTTATAGCTGCCTAGAAGACCGACATCGGCACGTGTCATCAGGACAGGAGTCCACTGAGTTGTTGCCGGATTGAGAAGCGGAGTGTAAGTTCTTGACCTGAATTTGAGCTTCCAGTATTCAATCCAGTGATAAAGTTCTTTCTTAGCGTCAACTGTATTCTCTTCGCTGAGCTTCTTCCAATCCTTGTGACCGCTGAAAAGCGATGCGGGCGGAGTGAGCTGGAGACTGAGCGAAAAATCACTACCCATACGTGTGAACAGAGGATTGTCGATAGAACGACGTGCCAGAGTGAGACCGAGCACAAGAGCATTGGAAGTACCGTTCTTCATATAATAGAGATAATCCCAGTTCTTGAGATAGTACCAGTTGTAACCGAGTTCTGCGGTGAAAGTGAAATAGTCATCGGGCCATTTCAGACGTTTACCGAAACCGACGTTCACACCGACCATCTGAAGCACTTTATTAGGGTCATATGATGCCTGATAGCTGTTCTGATAGTAATCGTTATAATTACCAGCATAACCGGGATAATAGCCATAACCTCCATAATAATTCATGGCGTTCGCCCATGTCGAGTTATAGTATGAAGAGTTGACACCGGTCTGACGGCTGTAATATGCAGATACCGAAAGCGAATTGGGTCGTTTACCTCCGAACCACGGGTCAAGGAACGATATCGAGTATGCCTGATAATAGCGGGCGTTGGTCTGGGCACTGACAGTGAATGTCTGTCCCTCACCCTGCGGTATTATGCCGCGGTATGTACTCGGGTGGAAAAGATTCTTGATGGAGAAGTTGGTAAACTTGAGAGACAGTTTACCGATTACACCGGTCTGACCCCAACCCATAGAGAATTCTATCTGGTCATTGGCTTTCGACTCGAGATTCAATACGATATCAACTGTTCCGTTCTCAGCATTCGGCTCTACTTTCGGGTCGAGGGTCTCGGGATTGAAGTGACCGGTCTGAGCAATTTCTGTCACAGAACGGATGAGGTCCTGCTTGCTGAACAAATCGCCGGGACGGACACGAAGCTCGCGACGGATAACCTTTTCGTAAAGGCGGTCATTACCATTGATGACAACATTGTTGATACGTGCCTGCGGTCCTTCGACCATTCGCATTTCAAGTGAAATCGAGTCTCCAGATATCTCGCGTTCAACCGGCACGAGCTCATAGAACAGATAACCGTTGTTCATATAGAGATTGGCAACCGCATCCTCGTCTGAGTTAAGGCGCTTGTCAAGCAATTTCTGGTTATAGACCTCACCGGGTTTCATACCGAGATAGTAATCAAGTTCTTCGCTTGAATGAACGGTATTACCGACCCATGAAATATCCTTTATATAATATTTTTTACCTTCATCGACATTAATATATACGTCGACCAGACGGTCATCGTAAGGCACCACACTGTCACTCACGATTTTTGCATCGCGATAACCCTTTTCGTTATATTTCTCAAGAATACGGTTCAAGTCGTCCTGGTAATCGCTTTCGACAAACTTTTTCTGTTTGAAAAGATTGAGCAGTTTGTTCTTTTCGTTTGTCTTTTTCATCGCGCGCTGTATCTGATTATCACTCAGCACTTCGTTACCGTCAATATAAATTTTGTGTACCTTTACCTTATCGTGCTTGTCGACATTGATATCAACTATCATCTCGTTAGGAGCAGAAAGGTCTTCATGCAGCACTATATTGACTTCGGCATTACCGAAACCCTTGTTATCGTAATACTGTTTTACAATCATCTTGGCACGGTTGACTATATTCTGCGTAATCTGATTGCCCTTAAGCAATTGCAGACGTTCCTGAATATCCTCACGCTCGCCTTTCTTCATGCCGTTGTAGTTCACTTTCGAAATACGGGGCTGAGTGCGCAACTTGAGGGTAATCCATGCCTGATTTCCGGCAGTCTTGTCAACGATAAACTGAACCTGGGCGAACAAACCTTGACGCATAAGACGCTTTACAATCTGTGTGACTTCATCACTCGGTATCGCCATGCGGTCACCTACTTTTAGACCGGCATAGCCGAGAATGATGTTATCTTCATAATTAGGAGCACCTTCTACGTTTATACCTGCTATCTCGTAGGTCTTTGGCATGCTTCCGTAGATTACCGGCGGATTATAGATAGTGTCGTTGACTGCCTGACCCGACATTGTAATCATCGAGCTTGCAAGAACAACAAGAGCCGTCAGTATGGTCAGTCTATATCGCATAGTGTGATTGGTATATTTTTGCACGATAGTGTTCGTTGGTTTATTATCTGTTTATTTGTTCTCCTGTCAGACCGAAGCGTCGCTGACGACCGGTGTAGGAATCTATAGCATCGATAAAATCAGCTTCTGAGAAGTCGGGCCAGTATGTCGGGGTGAAATACATCTCGGCATAGGCTATCTGCCAAAGAAGGAAATTACTTACACGCATATCACCTCCGGTTCTTATCAGAAGATCCGGGTCCGGTATGCCGACGGTAGAAAGATTGTCACCGAACATCTTGGCGTCAATCTCGTCAGGGAGAAGCTTTCCGTCGGCAACTTCTGATGCAATACGCCGGCAAGCTTCAACAATTTCCCATCGCGACGAATAGCTCAGAGCAAGAACAAGTGTCAGACCGGTACAGTGAGAGGTCTCTTCCATACAGCGTTCGAGACGTTCTCTGGCTTCCTTTGGCATACGGTCCATATCGCCAATCATAGTCAGTCTGACATTATTCTTTATAAGGTCGGGAGTCTCCCGTTCTATTGCTATAACGATGAGATGCATCAATGCGTCGACTTCTTCTTTAGGTCTGTTCCAGTTCTCAGTAGAGAATGTATAGAGGGTCAGATACTCAATGCCGGCACGTGATGCAGCCTCCGTAATACGACGCACAGTCTTGACCCCTTCGGCATGACCTTCCGAGCGATCCAGTCCGCGCTGCTGCGCCCACCGCCCGTTACCATCCATGATAATGGCTATGTGACGCGGGGTCTTGCCTTGATTCGATATGTCGATGCTCTGTGTCATTATATTCATTTCATATAGCGTTAATCAACATAATGGCATGTTTCGCAACGTTTGCCAAACTCATAGCTGATGCCTATGGTCAGACGCGAATACCAGTCCGTGTTTTTATAAAACGCTGTTTTTATTGTATTCAAATCACTAAGCAGCTGACCATCAACCTTGTCGCCGAATACTTTTGTCATAGTAAATTCAGCCGACAGATTGACTCGCTCGCTTACTTTATATTTCAAACCCAGGCCCATCGGTATGTTAGGCGCAAAAGAACTTCCGCCGCCCGATGACGAAATACAGACTCCGACACCGAGAGTAAGATACGGAGACCAGCGTTTAAGCCGTTTGTAAGTCTCCCCTATTCCATAGTTGAAGAAATTGAATTCAACTCTTGCTCCCAAATCATATACGGTCGATTTGAAATCATATGCTTCTTCACCGGTAGAAGGTAACACATCATCTAAGTCAGCTGTGTTGCCGCTCAGTGTAAATGCTGAAAGCACACCCTTAATTGCCCAACGAACATTAGGAAGGTATCTGAACGATGCCTCGCCGACAAATCCGGGGTGTTTCATAAGCGACGAACGGTTGGCATCACCGATATATCCGCTCATGCCAAGTTCTGCCCCGATATCGAATTTATATGGAGCAGACTGCCCGTAGCTCTGGAAAGCTGCAGTCATAAGCAAGATTATCAATGTGAACCGGAAGTGACGCATTAAATGGTTGGTTATTCCAAATATTATTGAAGAGGCTTGAACATCAAACGGTTGATAACACCTCGCCATACATTTTTATTGAATTGTCCATTGGAAGTCTTACCACCGAATATATATATGTAAGGACACTCCCACGATGTTATTGCGGTCGAAGCCCTACTGCCGAGCATACTCGAAAACAGAATAGTCTGAGCGCCATAAAGAACAGGCACATCGGAAGGAAGCTGCATCAGTGCAGGCGCTTTCTTCCATGTCATGCCATAGTTATATGAAATATAGGTAGTAGAGTTACATTTACCGGCTGCATTTCTACCTCCGATAAGCACAAAGATTGATTCCTGTGTAGCAACCCAATATTGATTTTCCTCAAAGGTATAGTAAGGTGTGACTGTAACACCTTCAAGTCCTTCGGGAAGTCCTCGGTTGGTCAGACGCGCCCATGAATTACCGTCAAAGCCCCATGCATCGGCAGAAAGTTCGCCTGATGCCATACGTCCGCCGACAATCGTCATCTGACGCGACGCGCTCATCGGGAAACCGTATTCAACCGGAACGGATGTACCTGTGACGGGGAATTCAGCCGGAGCATCGATTGCCGTACCGTCGCTATAAGTAATTTTCCAGCCACCGTCTTCACGAACTGTACCTATCATCATGTCATCATAGCCACCGATAAGATAGTCATATTTCTGACCTGTCGAAGACCATGTCGCTCCGTTATCATCAGATTTATACATGTTGCCGTCGGCATCGAGGATGTACATAGCATCTGATGAGGCTCTGAACGTAGGGACATCAGCCGCAAAACCGAACGTTATATTCTCGTTCGACCAAACTTTATCCATTAGGCTTGAGGATGACATCATGCAAAAATTATTGCCATCAGTAGTAAGACAATAAACCTTGTCTTTGAATTTAAGCGAATGTTGTTCGGTCACATTATCAAGCGTTGTCGGCAAAGTCTCATACGCCATGTCACCCCACGCAAGAGAATCGCTTTTAATCTTATGGACGTTGACGTTAATCGCATAGCTCATAGTCACGGTCTGATCGATAGACTGGATTTTGAGCGTAACGGCACCATTTGAGAAATCAATGGAGTCAGTCGAATTGGTCAGATAATTGTAGGTGGTGTCGCTTTTACCGGGACGCGGCACAACGAGCTCTACCGCTGATGCTCCGCCTGTTGTGATAATCGGGACGAGTTTATTGACCTTCGTACCATAAGGCATCGAGTCAGCATTGAAAATCTTGCCGTTAGCAAGGTCTATAGAAAAGAACACCTTATCGAGATTATCGAGAACTTTTTCATCCTCAGAAAGCGTAAAACTCTTGACAAGAGCACTTGAAGGCACCTCATAGTCCAAGGTCTCGCTCGAAGAGTTACAGCTGGTGACCCCGGTGGCGATGCCACATATAATCAAGCAGAAAGCATAAAGTCTTGACATGTTGTAATGATAAAATATTTCAATCTGCAAAATTAGACTTTTACCGTTAAAACCGCAAACGCTTACAGATAAATAAGACTTTTTACCCCCTTTTTATAGCTTTTTAACGCCCGAGCACCACAAAATTCCGGTGTTTATCATTCCTCTGTGAAGATTTATAATCACGCCAGGTCTTAATCTTCCTCGAAGATTTCTCCAGGGGTGATGATTTCGAGTGCGCGCGCCCCACGGCGTGTACCGGTAAGATAGGCAATGCGGTCTTCAGAACTGAGCAAGCCTTCATCAACTATGCGGCGGACAGCTTCGACAGAATGACGCGGCTGCTCATCAGGATGTTGCGCATAATAATATGCACTCACACCATAACTCAAAGCCAACCAACGCATCACGCTGCGGTTGTGACAGATTGCAAACGTCGGATTATTTCCTCTGAATGAAGCGATGAAACGGGCAGACACACCGCGGTAGGCATCTGTAAAAATAGCTTTTGTTCCGATTTTTTCTTCGGACATTACAGCTTCACGGGCAAGGAAGGAGTTCACCTCACCATCCACCATGGGAGGCACATCCATCTGACTGCTCAGGGCGTGCTCGACCTCGCGTGCGACACTCGTCATAGTCTTTACCGCTTCCACAGGGTATTTTCCGTAAGCGGTCTCACCAGAAAGCATCATGGCGTCGGCACGCTGATAAACTGCATTTGCGACGTCGGAAATCTCTGCTCGGGTGGCACGCGGATGTTCTATCATGCTGTGAAGCATCTGAGTCGCGACTATCACAGGTTTATGGGCAGTGATACATTTGTTTATCATCATCATCTGCATACCCGGGATGCGTTCTGCAGGCACCTCGATGCCGAGATCACCGCGGGCAACCATTATACCGTATGACTCAGCCAAGATCTCGTCAAAATTATCAACGCCCTCCTGATTTTCAATCTTGGATATAATTTTTGCAGAAGAACCATACTGGTCAAGTACTTTCTGAACTTCCCTAACATCTGCAGCTGAACGCACGAATGAGTGGGCAATAAAATCCACGCCAAGCTCAACCGCATATCCGATATTTGTCTTGTCACGCTCAGTCACTGCCGGCAAATCAAGGCTTACGCCAGGCAGATTAACACTCTTGCGTGAACCGAGGCGTCCGTCGTTCTCAGCTACGGCTATAACTGTTTCACCGTCGACAGATGTGACAGTGAACCCCACTTCACCATCATCTATAAGCAGACGGTTACCAGGTCTGAGTACCTGACTTATGCCTCTATAGTTCAAGCCGATTGAATCCGAAGTAGTGAAACGCTCGGGGTCTCCGAAAATCCTCACTTCCTGCCCTTTGATATAATCGACCGGTTCGCCGGTGGCTGTAGCTGTCGTACGCACTTCCGGTCCTTTGGTATCCATCATGATGGCTATGGAATCGGATGCCGCACGAGTGTTTTCAACTATTTTTCTGAAACCTTCATAATCAAGATGAGCGGAATTCATTCTGACCACATTGACACCGGCTTCCCAAAGAGCCTTCACGAACTCGGTCTCGCAACGCTTGTCGGAGACGGTTGCAACTATTTTTGTAAACTTCTTCATATAATTATAACATCTCCGACACAGAAAAGATTAACGGCAGCTCAGACAATCAAAGGATTATTTGAATAAAGAGTAATCACCGAACTATCGAGCGGATAAGCTCTCATCGGCGGAACCGTAATCACCGGAGCAGTTACTCTTCCATTAGATGCGAAGCTCACAGAAGAAGTCTCCACACGGGCGAAATCCCATAGACCGGCATCAATAAACGAACGTAGCACTTGTGCACCACCTTCGACAAGAACAGAACTAATACCTTTGCGGTAAAGTTGCGCCAGAACATCAGCGACTCCCTCATGACAATCGATGATTATCGGGTCGCGGTCAAGCACTCTGTAGTTATCACCGATACGACCACGCCGGTCAAGGACGACAGGACGGGGCGAACGTCCGCCCCACAGACGGCTGTCCAATATCGGATTATCGGAAATAACCGTGCCAGAACCGACAAGAATAGCATCATGAACAGCCCTCAAACGATGAACTGCAAGTCTGCCGAGGGGCGATGAAATCGCAGCTGCCGGAATATCATCCGAACGGTCGACATCAAGATATCCGTCTGCGCTCTGCGCCCATTTAAGAGTGACAAACGGACGATGAAAACTGTGAGCTGTGATGAAAGCAGCGTTAAGCCGACGACTCTCTTCTGCAAGTACTCCTGTTACTACCTCAACACCAGCCTCACGCAACATAGCGATGCCCCTGCCACAGACTTTTTCATTCGGGTCTCCTGCTCCGACAACGACGCGAGGTATATGACAGTCGATAATCAGCCTGGTACATGGAGGTGTCTTACCATAATGAGAGCATGGTTCGAGCGTGACGTACATTGTCGAATCCGGCAGCAAGCTACGTTGCGCGACCGAAGCGACTGCGTTGACTTCGGCATGACCCTCGCCATAACGACGGTGATATCCCTCTCCTATAATCGAACCGTCGGGTGCAACAATAACCGCACCCACCATAGGATTAGGAGACACCTGCCCCATGCCGTGCCGTGCCAACTCAAGGGCACGCCGCATATATTTTTCGTCGACAACCATGTCAAAGTGCACTATACGACAGTTCAAATGTGTCGCCTTCCAAGGGATTGCCTGTTTCTATACCTTTCGTAAGCCATCGAACACGCTGTTCCGACCGACCGTGATTAAACGAATCGGGCATTTCTCGTCCATAAGCCTTGCGCTGCAGATAATCGTCGCCGATTTTGGATGCCGCCTCGATGGCATTCTCGATATCACCCGGTTCAAGAGAGCCGAACATCTCATTGTCGTTATGAGCCCAGACCCCGGCATAGAAGTCGGCCTGAAGCTCAAGCCGCACACTCATCTGATTAGCATTGCGCTCGCTCATCGACTGCATAGCCTGATGGGCATCGGTAAGCGTACCGAGAAGAAACTGCACGTGATGACCGACTTCGTGGGCTATGACATAGGCATAAGCAAAGTCTCCCGATGCCCCTATGCTCGACTGCATATCCTTGAAGAAGTCCAAATCGATATAAACAGTCTGATCGGCAGAACAGTAGAACGGACCAACCTGCGAAGTGGCGTGACCACAACCAGAGTTGATTGAGCCGGAGTAGATTACCATCTGAGGACATTCATAATCGCCCCACCCTTGTCTCTGGAACTCGCGTGTCCAGACATCCTCAGTACCGGCGAGTACTTTCGACGCAAGGTCAAACAAACGCTGGTCTTCTGCGTCAGGTTCGCGCGCACTACTGAAACTTATATTGTCGCCAAGCATCTGACCTGCGACATTCCCTACCACATCGCCAAGACTGCCACCTTGAAACAGAGTAATCGCGGCAAGGATAATAATGCCCACGATACCGCCACCGATTCCTACCCTTTTACCGGAAAATCCTCGTCTGTCACTGACATTCGAGCTATTTCTACGTCCGTCTAATCTCATAATTCAAATTATTTTATGCGCACAACCTCCATTCGGTCGATAAGTGCATGGTTAGTCGAAAGATTCATATTCTCGTTTTCGTCGCGGAAAGATACCGACAGAGTATGCTTACCCGCGGTGAGAGGCACGCGCACGATGCTCGAACGTCCCCAGTCACTCCATTTTCCTTCACCACGCTGAGGCATTATTATAGCGGCAACATCACGTCCATCAACAGCTAAAGTGCGTACCGCACATTTGTTCTCGGTGTTTACCGGTCCATTACCATTGGCATAAATCAGCGATACAGCATACAGACCGTCTTCCGGAACTTCAACATCAATATCAACCGGTGCTGATTTATGGTCAATTTCAACGAAGCCGTTGCCCGTATAGCCTGAAACCGGGCTTGTAGGCTCATAAGTATTTTCAGTAGAAACAAAAGCCGTAGATTCTCCTGGCATCTGGATGACTGTCACGTAAGCATTGGAGCGAGGCTCGGAAGCAAAAGACTCTGTGCCGTCATCTGCTACACCAATAACCTGATATTCGCCCGGAATATCGAGAGCGAATGATGTCTCACGGGTTTCGGCTATACGTTCTCCGTCGCGCAATACGATGTAATGATTGATATATTCGATAGGATTCCAGTACAAACGACCGTCAGTAATCCAAGCGATAGGAGTCAGAGGAGCCTTGACATTGGCGGTACGGTTTATCTTCATCGGCGGTATTTCATTGTCAGCCATAACAATGTCAACCGTATGGTGACCTTTGAGATTAGAATTTACAAAAGGCTTACATTCCTTGCCATCCAATTTGAAAGACTTAATCTTATCGCCATAGCCGCTGATGTTAATATCCAATATCGCTCTACGATATTTGAAATTTGTCAGCGAACGGTCAGCAGCCAATGCTTTAGGAACAAACGGCAGAAATTCAAGTCCATTTTTCTCGAAATGGATACCGAAAAGAATCTTATGTGTGACCGCTATGTTACCGGCAAGACACCACAGCATATTTGATGAATTAAGCTGAGTGGCAATATCCCCATTATCAAGTACGAAATTCTCTTTGTTTGTAGCGAATAGCGCAGCGGGGCGGAAAATAGAGCCAATCGCTTCAAGTGTACCAACCTCATTGCCGACTTTGGCATTGGCGATTGCCCAGTAAGCCGCCACCCAGGGCCAGAGAGAATTATTATGGTAAGGAGGAATGTCGGCAATCTGAGGGAAGAAAATCGCAGCTCCGAATGGTGTGGTCGGATTGTTTTCGGTTATTTCACGAGCACGTTGCCTGTCAGCCACATCATAGATTATGGCAAGCGATTCGCCCAGCGTCTCTGCACGCGGATTGACAATCGGGAACTGACGTCCGTAATTATACATGGCATAGTAACCCTTTTCAGGCATCCAGAGTTCACGATTGACTGCTTCGGCGATGGTATTGTGATTGTCAATAGCCATTTTAGCGACATCTTTGTGACCGAGTTCCTCTGCGATATCTGAAAGCACCTTCCACGCCTGAGCATGCACGACAGATGTGCCGAGAGCCTGAGACTGATATATGTCTGCGGTCTGCATCCAGCGTGGATAACTCTGCTCGCGCCAGTCGATAAACGATGTCTCGCCTTGAACCAGTCCGTTTTCTGCCGCAATGACTTTCAGGTCATCGAGCAAAGAGTTCTTTATTACGGGGTAGATATATTCGAGCCATGAACGCTCGCCGGTAACTTTATACAGTTCGTAAGCGGCAACAGCCCATATCATACGGTCAGAACTAACGGGCCATGCGCCGCCGCTGCCTGTATCCTGAATTATGCGACCATTGGAATTGACCTTCTTCATGAGCGATATTTTCGAGGCGAGAGGCTGCATGTAAGCCATCGAAAGAATAATCGAATAGCTGACGTCACGGGTCCATACTCCTGCCCACGCCTTTCCGGTACGGAGGGTGGTGTCAGGTTCGACGGCGTTAACCATTTCGTCAAGACCAAGATTATAAATGGCTGTGTGTAGACGGTTGGGCGTCTTCAACGCGGGATAAGAAGAGATATCGTTTTTCCGGTTCCACTCTTTTTCGATGCCCATATAATAACCCGGTTGAGCATGGTAGGTCGACACAATCCGGTCGGAGGATGGTGCCCACGCCTTGAACTCGCCCTGAAAAACTGTGTCGCCGCGCCAGGAATAAGCATCGGTTGAAATAATGGCGTCATCAGCTGTCGCCTGCACGGTAGAGGCAAAGACAATTGCCGCAAACGTCATAGCCTGAATAATGGTCTGTCTGAGATTCATGGTTGATGAGAATATATTAATGTTTATATATTATTTTCAGATATTCGCTTGAGCAGGGGGTGACAGGGAAGTGAGCTGATGACCTTAGTCCGAGCACCCATACGACATCCTCGCCGCATGTCAGAAGCCACGCATTACGTTTATCGGCAGCGGAGTATTTTGCGTCGGAGAACAAATCGCTCACGAGGCGTGAACCGCTCATGCCGAACGGACGGATGCGGTCGCCGCGTCTCCATCGCCGCAAGGTCCAGGCGCAGGATGCATCGAGAGCGGATGCATCAAGATAAATCACGTCAGGGTCGCGGATCGGTCGGAATTCCGACACATGATGACGGCTTACACGCAGATTGACGGGCGTTAGTACATCGCGAGTGAAATCTATAGAATATTCCTCCTGCCGACGGATGATATCGGGTCGGCTCAGATAAAGCGTTCCGCGGTCGAGTTCTATAGTTATACCTCCGTCTGCCTCAAACTTTAGTCCGGATTTATCGACCGATGCAACCATCGCCGCGCAATTCTCAGATGTTACCCCGACATCTTTCAGGAACTCACGCAGGACTGTAGGCGCATCACTGCCGAGCGAGTCGACAAGCGAACGCAGGTCAATCTGACCGTTATCCGAAACAAAAGTCCGCCTATAAGCGTCGATTGCACGGTGATAGACCGATGCGGCGGCGGCAAGATTCGACGCAGCAGAGAGTACAGCTTGCGAAGCATGCGGGAAATTGGCAAGCAACTCGGGAATGACGTTGTTGCGCAATCTGTTACGCAGGTGTGCATCTGACAGATTGGACGAATCGACGATAAAATCGATGTTGCGGCTACGAAGATATTCTTCAATCTGCCCACGGGTGCAATCAAGCAGCGGGCGTATGACATAGTCGCGGCGGTAGCGCATGCCGGTAAGACCGTCGATACCTGACGAGCGCAACAGATTGAGCAGAAAAGTTTCAACATTATCCTCGCGGTGATGACCTACAGCTACGGCTTTTGCCCGCTCTCGCGTCAACAGACTGTCGAACCATTCATAACGGAGTGAACGGCAAGCCATTTCAACCGATTCGTGTGTGCGGGCACGACGTTCAGCGACATTGAAGTCTTTAACGGCAAGATCCACGCCAAGCATGCGGCAAATGTTTTCGACATGGTGCATGTCGCGCATAGACTCCTCGCCGCGGAGATGAAAATTGCAATGCGCGGCAATGCATTCATAACCAAGAGCATGCAGGACGGCTATAAGAGCAACCGAATCGGCACCTCCACTCAAGGCGACAACCACCTTATCGCCCGGCGCGAGGAGAGTGTGCCGCCTGATAGTTTCGGCGACAATCGACACCAACCTGTTATTTTGCTCTTCACGACGCATATCAACAGCGAAGTTACAATTTTTTCGGGAGCGCGACAAAGTAATAAAGGGTTATTGACAGTGTTATTTCATATAGATACTTTTTTGATAGTTGAACAATGTTGATAAAATTTAGTTAGACTTCGGTTATTTATCTCTAAACCATACCCCATGATTTTCGATTGCAAAGTTATAGCGCAAATCAATACAAAGTGTGGTCTTTCGGAGCGACCGTCCTTTTTAACACAAACAATCGACTTATACCGCTAAGTATAAGTCGATTACCAAGCATAATATTTTTTTCAGAAGCACAGGTTTGTGGCGGAGCAACAGGAACCGGTCGTTACTTGCCAAGGGCTTTTACGATTAGGTCGGCTGTTGTTGTGGCGGCGGTGGAGGTGCCGAGAACTGCCCTCATCTCGTCATAACCGGTAAGTTGGGCTGTGCGGGCGGGAGTGTCGGTTAAAAGCGGGGCAAGATTTTCGGCTATCGTATCGGGTGTGCAGTTGTGGAGAATTAGCTCCGGTATAATCTCCCGACCCGCAATAAGATTGGGTAAAGATATGAAATCGACCTTGATAAAACGGCGCATGATTTTATACGCAAGTTTTGAGCCGTTGGAGCGGTAGACAACAACCTGTGGGACACCAAGCAGAGCGGTCTCGAGTGTCGCCGTACCCGAAGTAACGACTGCGGCTCGGGAATTTGCAAGTAGGTCGAAAGTTGCGTCGCGTACAACAGGATAGTCGCACAGAGAAACGTAGACGTCATCGGGGATAGACGCCGCACCTGCGATAACGGGGCGATACTGAGGGAAGCGGCGGACAGCTTCAACCATCACGGGCAGATTGCAACGAATCTCACCCATGCGGCTACCGGGAAGAAGTGCTATTATGGGACGATCGCGCAGCTTATGCTCTGCAAGGAAGTCTTTACGCTCTTTGAGAGAGGAGCGAAGTTTATCAATCTCTTCAACAGATGGATTGCCGACATAGTCGACAGGAAATTTGTGTCTGCCGTAAAATTCGCGTTCGAATGGCAGAATAGAGAACATGCGCCTGACATATCGGCGAATCGATTTTATGCGCCATTCTTTCCATGCCCATATCTTGGGAGAAATATAGTAAAAGACGGGGATTCCGGCTTCTGAAGCTGTTTTGGCGACCTTGAGGTTGAAGGAAGGATAATCAATCAGTATCAGACAATCAGGGCG
>CAMWNF010000010.1 GCA_947175535.1 uncultured Bacteroidales bacterium | reverse complement strand
GATCCCGGTATCAAAGAGAGCTGACCGCATCTCTAACCTATATTTTACCATTGCAAGGGTCGCTGCATAAGCAGTGACCCTCTTTTTTCGTTTTTAGATATGATTTATGGTATTTATTACCGTAAATATGGTTGTTGATAGAGAGATATCTGTATTAATTTTGCATAATAAACGTGATGATATGAAACAGATAATATTTACAACAATCCTGCTTGCAGGAGCACTCACTGTTAATTCCCGGAATATGATTAATCCAAACACAAACACTTCGCTTGCTCAGAAAGAGCAGCTTACTCTGACTCAGGAATGGGATAAAGTTTTCCCTGAAAGCGATAAAGTAAATCATTCTAAAGTGACTTTCGTAAACCGTTACGGCATAACGATTGCCGCTGATATGTATAAACCTAAGAATTTTAAGGGGAAACTTCCTGCAATTGCCATTAGCGGTCCGTTTGGAGCCGTAAAGGAACAGTCGAGCGGACTTTATGCGCAGCAACTTGCCGAGCGTGGGTACCTGACGATTGCATTTGATCCGTCATTTACGGGCGAAAGCGGGGGCGAACCACGCCGTGTCGCATCTCCCGATATCAATACGGAAGATTTCTCAGCGGCTGTGGACTTTCTTTCGGTTCATCCTGATGTCGATGCTGAAAGAATCGGCATCCTTGGTGTCTGCGGATGGGGTGGTATTGCGATTCAAACTGCGATTAATGACCCCCGTATAAAAGCGACAGTCGCGTCGACGATGTATGATATGACCCGTGTGAGTGCCAACGGTTATTTTGATGCTGACGATTCAGCAGATAAACGCAATGCGGCGCGTAAGTCTCTTGCCGCACAGCGCACAGAGGACTATCGCAACGGTAGCTATCAGCGTGCTGGTGGTGTGGTTGACCCGCTCCCTGACGACGCTCCTCAGTTTGTAAAAGATTACCATGCATATTATAAAACATCTCGTGGCTTTCATCCGCGTTCAGGTAATTCAACTAACGGTTGGAACATGACGTCTGTACTGCCTTTCATGAATTTCAAATTCTATGATTATGCCGGTGAATTGGAGAGTGCAGTGCTGATAGTGCATGGAGAAAAGGCTCATTCCTATTACTTCGGTAAAGATACTTTCGCAAAATTGAGGGGAGACAACAAACAGATGTTGACAGTAAAAGATGCAACTCATTGTGATTTGTATGATAATCTTGAGAAAATACCATTTGACGAAATTGCTGCTTTCTATAAAGAATATCTGAAATGACGACAAAGGAATTCTTAGATATTATGGCGACCGGAGAAAATATCCCCGGTGGTTCTCCGGTTCATGCTAAAATGCATGAACTTAGCCAGGAAGCCATACGAATTACTATGGAGATAAATAATGCATTCCATAATCACGAAGAGATTATCGCCCTGATGTCCGAGTTGACGGGAGCGGAGGTTCACGAAAGTTTCGGACTTTTTCCTCCGTTTTACACGGACTGCGGAAAAAACATTCGCTTCGGGAAACGAGTTTTTATCAATTCCGGCTGTAAGTTTCAGGACCAGGGTGGCATAACAATCCGCGATGATGTTCTCGTCGGTCATAATTGTGTGATAGCGACACTCAATCATGCGATGGATCCGTCGCACCGTGCTGATATGATTCCTGCTCCTGTTAAGATTTGCGATAAAGTCTGGATTGGTGCAAACGTAACTATTCTACAAGGTGTGACGATAGGAGAGGGGGCTATTGTAGCTGCAGGTGCAGTCGTGAATAAAGATGTTCCTGCCCGTACGATTGTAGGCGGTATTCCTGCAAAGATAATCAAAACGATATGAGAAAATTACTGTTTTGTTTAATGCTATGTGGCTCTTTTATGATTTCCGCGCAGACAAAAATATTACTTACGGTCAATAATGAGTCTGTTACAGCAACATTAGCAGACAACGAAGCAACAAAGGAACTGTTGTCGATGCTTTCCATTAATCCGATTACAGTCAGAATGAGTGATTACGGAGGATTTGAAAAGGTCGGTCCTCTTCCTCAGTCACTATTGACCTCTAATACTCAGATAACTACCGAAGCAGGAGACATCATGTTGTATCAGGGTAATAATATCGTGATTTTCTACGGCTCGAATTCCTGGAGTTATACACGACTCGGCAGAATTGATAATGCGACCGTAGAGAACGTGAGAAAATTTCTTGGTACAGGAAACATAACCATGACAATATCTTTGCCCGGAACTTCCGGAATAGAAGAAAATATATCTGATAAAAATGTTCCCCAAACCGTATATGATTTGAAAGGCAATGTAATCATAGGTCGACCTCTCAGACCGGGAATTTATATCATAGACGGAATAAAAACGATTATAAAATAACAAAGAGCCTGTTTCAAAACAAAACAGGCTCTTATCATACAATAGTACTCAATTTATTCTTGATTTTGCTCAAGCCATTTTGTTCGGGTTGCGTCAGGGAGATGTTTTACCGAGAAATCTGAGAAAGTGACATTGAAGCCGTCACCATCCGGACATGCGGCGAACATACCGATTTTCATCGGACAATTCGCAGCCATCCATGCGTTGCGCATCATATGGTATTCCTTGTCATCGAATGAATAGAATATTTCAACTGCATCAAGACGTCTGACCGCTTTAATCCAAATGTATTCAACTGGTCGGTCAAGCGCGATTACACTCCAGTCTGAAGTTGTGTGGGAGACAACAGTGCTGAGATTGTATTTTCCGTCGACGAATTCGATTCCGGTTTTAATATAATTTTCATGGTCGATTCTCAGCATAAGTCCAGCCTGATCGAAACGGACTTTATAATCGCCTTTGATTTTGACTTTTGCCTCGAATTCACCGCCATATTCCGCATAATAGAAAGGCGCGTCATCGACTGTGAACCCATAATGCGAAATTCTCCAATAGTCGCTTTTGGGAGTGACAAACATCGAAAGAGTGCTGTTATTGATGTTCCACTCTGACGGTTCATTGAACCAATTCATCTTTTCAAGAGTCTGACCGAACGCACAGTTTACAGCGACAAGGGCTGCAACAGTAAAAAATGATTTAATATTCATTAGTCTTTTTGTATTCGTAATAAGTTGAACGTTTTTTATCTTTGCAAAAATATTACTATTTCACGATACAATCAATAATTATAAATAACCATTTTTAGAAATGAATAAACGGCGAGAATTGGAAAACAACCTTTTCTGTCATGCGGCAGTTAGCAGTAACTGTTCGAGTGATATATACGGTTACGCCGGACACATAGCACAGTTTGAAAATTGTATTGTAGCCGTTAGTGATCTCCGCTATCATAAGACACGAATATTTCTGAGTGATTTTGCTAAGGAATTGGGATTGACGGATTATACGGACGAATCATCCATTTGGGAAAATAGAATCATAGCGATGCTCAGTAGAGAGGAACAAGAGGAAAAATATATCGGAGAACTGCGTTTCTTTAATTTTGTAAGATTATTGCCGCGGAAGAAAAGAAGCCAGTATTTTTTTGCCGCTAAACTCCATCTCAAAGGTGTGGAGGTGCTTCACCGCATGCATTATATATATGATGAACACTGCGAAGGAATAAGATATGCCCTTTGCAGATATGAGCGTCAATGGCAAGACTTTCCTGGGAAATGCGTAGCTGTAAATTCAATGACGGGACGCGTAGAAGAACTTACATCAGAAACTGATAAAAACATTTTAAGCAGAAGAGAGCGTCAGGTGCTGACTTACATTGATGCTGGAAAAACCAGCGTTGAAATAGCTGAAGGACTTATGATTAGTAAAAATACAGTAAGCCGTCATCGTCAGGCTATCCTGTCAAAACTTCAGGTCAGAAATTCTCTTGAGGCATGTAAAGTTGCAAAAGCCCTTTCCCTTATTTAAGCTTATTCTTCCTCCTCTATATTGCGTAATTCCGATAGCATGCGTCTTGCAAGCCGATGATTATCGATACATTTACGCGTACCGATTATTCCACCTATCACACCCCCGATAACACCTCCCCATATTATATTGTCTGCGCCCAATTGTGCCATTTCATAGAAGAAAAGAGCCAGAACACCTATGCAGGCGATTATACTTGCAATAGTTGCCCAGTTCTGATAGATGACTACCTTGGATGCATGTTCAAGCGCATTGATTGTCGAAATTGTAGTATAATCGGCTTTTTTTATAAAATCCATGAACCACAAGTCAAACAGACCAAGAATAATACCATAGACGGAGTATATTATACATAAATAGACCGATGGATGTATTAGTTGATATAGTAACCATGCAAGAAGCGGAAAACATAATCCCATATACCCGATACGGTAGTTCTTCGCAAGTTTCTGTTGGTTATTTGCGATACGTGCATCGACGAGCCGCCGGGTCAATTCTTTATTTTTCTGTTGAAGGGAGGCGTTTTCAACTTTAAGTGCGAGCCATTCAGATTTTATTTCATCAAGGTCAATCATAAAACTATCCTTTACGAGTTAAAGATCAGTCATTTTTGACATTTTTTCTTTTATACGATGTAATTTAACCGCAACGTTGGAGTGGGAGAGACCGGTGATAGTTGCAATTTCGTCATAACTTTTTTCATCTAACCATAATGTTACAATAGCTTTTTCCAGCGGACTAAGCCTTGAGATAAGGGTTTTAAGTCTGCGATAATCGATCAGTTTCGATGATTCTTCCGCGATTAACGGCATTTCGGTATCTAAAGTCTCATTATTTGAATGCTTTTTATTTCGACGTATCCAAGTTATACACGTATTGATTGCGGCACGATAAATCCATGTTGAAATTTTTGCTTCACCTCTGAATTTATCGAAACCATTCCAAAGATTAATGACGGTTTCCTGATATAAATCATCAAAATCAGCATTCGGTGACACATATATGCAGCATACCTTTGCGATGACTGACTTATATTGGTCAAGCATCTCGATGAATTGTCGCTCCTTGTCGTTGTTGTTTTGCATTACAAATATTTGACGCAGCTTTATATAAAAAATTACACCCGCTTATTAAAAAACGGGTGTAATTTTTTAGAAGGAGACTTCTTATCGCCCCGAGCTTTTAATCTTTGAACGAAGATAAGAAGTAAATTCTTTGCGTGAACGTAATTCCTCAACAGTCATATGCATGCGGTAACGCCAGTAATGACGTGAATTGGCAGGTACATTAATCTGTTCCTCCCGAGGATTCTTACGGCGTATCACACCGTTGATTGATAACCAGTCCTGAAGAGGAATGATGCACAGCATCGACGGTGATTTCAGGTGCATGTCGATAATCTGGTCACAAATCCACGGCTCGGCATAGAAGGGTGCTTCACCGCCGTGATGCAGGACCGAGTTATAATATTGTTGAGTCTTTTCACGGTCTTCTTCCCACCATTGGCGGATACCGCCCATATCGTGAGTTGAAGTCGTGCATACACTGAAGTATGGATATGTCCATGTATTACCGAAAGCAGCTCCGGGATCTTTGGGCATGCGCTGAATTTCCAGTGAAAGAATTTCAAGTTTTTCCATTACGGCAGGCACACACGCGGGAATCATACCGAGATCCTCTGCACACACAAGCATATTCGTAGCGTCGATAAGCGGCGGCAGTTTCCACATTGCCTTACCATACCAGAAATCATTATGGCGATGATAGAAGAAGTCATTGTAGAGTCTATCAAAACACCAACGCTCATAGTCGTTTAACGAACGGTATGCGAAAGTATATTGTGCTGAAATTCTGGGATGATATCTGCCTTTCTCATAGGGGTCTTCGATAAAAAGAACATTATCGATAAGTCCCATGAGAGCATTACACAAATGATTGTTCTTCTCATTTTTATCCTGAGCAGCGAAATATTCGACTACTTTGCGTTGAGTATCAAACTCCTCCTTGAGGGCATATCTGCCATCTGCAGTTACGTTAAGGAAGCGTTCACGAGCCTCATCTGTGTATTCTCCGAAGAAATCACCGAGGAACCAGTCCATAATCAGCGGACGTGCCTGCACATCAGGGTTAATCCAGAAATCATAACCATATTTCAATTCATCCGGAGTAAACGGAAGAGCGGGGTTAAATACACCCAAAAGTCCGTGTAATGCATCCATCGGAATCTGCCATATGCGGAAGAAGCCTAAGACATGGTCAATGCGATATGCATCGAAATATTCCGACATTTTTTTGAAACGTGATTTCCACCACGCAAATCCGTCTTTGCTCATTTCCTCCCAATTGTAGGTCGGGAAGCCCCAATTCTGCCCGAGAACTGAAAAATCATCCGGTGGAGCTCCTGCCTGACAATCAAGGTTGAACAGGCGGGGATTAAGCCATGCATCGACACTCGTTCTCGAAATGCCGATAGGAATATCGCCCTTTATCGCGACACCTTTTCCGTTGGCGTAATCCTTGACCGCATGCATCTGCTTGTCAAGATTATATTGCAGATAATACACAAAATTTATTTCAAAAACGTTTTCAGCCGCAAAATGTTCAATTTTCTTTGTGTCATACTCCGCATATTTTCCCCAGTTATTATAATCGGGAGTTCCGTATTTATCGCGAAGAACACAAAATGCGGCATACGGCTTAAGCCAATACTCATTACGGCTTACAAAGTCTTTGAATGATTTTGATGAAATCACTTTTTTGCCTTCCTGCGCAAAAATCTCACGAGCGAAATCGAGTTTACCTTTTGTCGCGCGTTCATAATCGATTTCAGTAAGTTTATTCAGCTCTTTCCCTAATCCATCATAATAAGCCTGTCGCTCAGCATCGGCAAGCGTGCCTAATTCCGACAGCCGCAAATACATTGGATGAAGTGCGAACGTAGAATTTGCGTTGTAGGGATAAGAGTCGGTCCATGTGTGGGTCATGGTTGTGTCGTTAATCGGAAGAATCTGGAGGAAAGTCTGTCCTGTCTCGACACACCAATCGACCATTTCGAACAGGTCGCCGAAATCGCCGACTCCGAAATCGCTGTCTGTGCGGATTGAGAACACCGGTATGGCAGTACCGGCACCTTTCCAAGGCGAAAGCGGATTGATAAAACGCAAGCCTGAAATTACAGTCGCATTATCATTTTCGACCGGCACCCCAATATATCTGTTAGAGCCACCCTCCCATGCAACAAGATTGCCTGTGGCGGAGTCAAGTACCACAAATTTATATTCAGTTGACTGTGTGATACCTTTGGCAGGAATATTGACAGTCCACACAGGATAATCAGCCGCATTCATACGCACTGCTTTTGCGATGTCCCAATTTCCCAATTCCGGCACTGAACCGCATATTGCAAGCGTCTGTTCGGGTTTTATCATCGGTGCAGCCACAGATAGCGTTATTTTACCTTTTGCAGGTTTCTGTGATTTTTCTGTCGATTTGCGTCTGCATATACAATCGGTAAATGCTGAGGAATAATAGGGCTTATCCCATGGCTGATCCTGCCAGCGGTCATATAGTTCATATTTCTCAGCCTTTGTGGCGGCATGAAAAACGTGGGGTGAACCCCATTCGTTTTTTATATCACCATTTTCAGACTTGACAATATATCGGTATTCAAATGTTTTTGCGTCTGTCGGAAGATCAAGAGTCAGACTCCAATATTCAGAATCTTTCAGATTTAATCTGACAGCTTTATTGATGTCATTATCGCCTAAACCCGGAATATTACCGATGACAAATAATGATTCGCCCCAGTTTGTACGATAGTTGACATGAAGAGTAAGTTTCATGGTTAATGAGGGTGTTGATTAAGTTAGTAAGTTGATAAAATCTCAAATCTAATGTTTTTCAAAAATAATAACAATATATGTTCTGACAAAATTTTTTATCCTTTTTCAAATAAAAAAAGTCCGGCAATTTCAAGCCGGACTTTTCCAATATGAAGTGATGAAAAAATCAAAGGAGTTTGAGACGCTGCTGAACGTCTTCGAGTTTCTTTTCGTCGTTCAGACTGTAATATACGTTCTCAAGCAGTTTGAGGGGGTCTGCATTTTCGGGGTCAATCTGATTTGCTTTTTCGAGATAAACGGCTGCCTCTTCAAGTAACGGTTTAACGTTTGCATCAAAGTATGCGCTAATTGCGTTAGCGTCTGACGGACCTTTGTCGCTGGCGTCGTATGCATCCTGATAAAGGGCACGACCATAATAGTAGTTTGCTCTGAAGTTATCAGGGTCAATATTCAAAGCATCTTTATAAGCAGATTTTGCTTCATCGCGTTTATCCTGAGTATCATATATAATGCCGAGTACACTATAGTATTCAGCGTTACCGGGATTCTGAGCGATAGCTTCTTTTATAGCGACGAGAGCGTTATCATAATCTTTGTTCACAAGGTAATCATTGATTATGAAGCTGATGTAATTGGGGTCCTGATCTCCGTACAAAGCATGTGCCTCACGTGCAAGAGAAAGAATTGTTGCTGTGTCCTGAAGCTGGTTGGCTACTGAAAGGGCATAGTCATAGATATTTTTTTTGTTGTAGCCCATATCCTTAGACTTGATGAAGCAATCAAGTGAAGCCTGGAAGTCGTTAGCCTGCCAAGCTGCGAGAGCCTGATTATATGCGATTTCGCAAAGAAGGGTATCTGCAGGAACATTGATACCTTTGAATTTTAACGGTTGTGCCGACATGTCAAGGTAGATTCCCCATGCTTTATAGGCACCCTTGTAATCCTGAAGGTTCCACAGGCTCACAGCATTGTTATTATAATCATTGTAGTGACCAACGAGAGTGTTGATGATGTCCTTAGAGTATTTTGTTTTGATTTTGCCTTTTGCATCAGGAACCGAGTCAAGCGAAAGAGCCTTAATCATATAGTCATAGCCTTCGAGAAGGTTTGTTCCCATGGTAGCTTTGCCACCTTCAGGCAGTTTGTTGAATGCTTCAAGTCCGAGAAGATGGTCATACTCGTTGAAGGCGGCTTTTCCAGGTATATACCATGTCTGAGCCATGGTTGCTGTTTCGGGATTAGTTAAAGCCGGAGTAACTACTTCGACCACTTCTTTCATAGTCACCTTATCTTTTTTCATGGTGCGCTCTGCATCTTTCAAAACATTGAGCTGAGCGAAAGCACCGATGCCACATAGCAGGGCGGTACTTAAAATAATGATTTTTTTCATGTGAAAAATCGTTGATAGTTATGGTTATAAGTAATAATTATTCTTCTTCGTTATCCGGCATAAATTCATCGGTGTCGTCGAGAGTTGCTTCGGTTTCCTCGATTATTTCTTCCGCAATTTCGGGAAGTGCTTCGCCTTCAACAACTTCTTCGACTTCTTCATCCGGGTCAGCGTCTACACAGCATACAGAAGCTATGACATCATTGCGTTTGCCGAGATTGATTAGACGCACCCCCTGAGTAGCACGACCCATCACACGGATATCGGCTACATGTAGGCGGAGTGTTATGCCTGATTTATTTATGATTACAAGGTCATTTTCGTCATTTACGCTCTTAAATGCGACCAGAAGACCCGTCTTGTCGGTGATGTTCATGGTCTTGACACCTTTGCCGCCTCGGTTGGTAATGCGGTAGCTGTCGAGGAGTGAACGTTTGCCGAAGCCCTCCTGAGAAATCACCATCACGTTGTTTTCGCTGTCGGCGGGCATAGCTATAAGACCGATAACGGCATCTTCACCGTTATCAAGTTTCATGCCTCGTACACCTGTCGATACACGACCCATGACGCGAAGCTGACTCTCGTGGAAACGGATTGCACGACCGTTGCGGTTAGCCATCAGTATTTCAGAATTTCCATCAGTAAGTTCAACACCGATAAGCTTATCGTCATCGCGCAGAATAATCGCCTTCTTGCCTTTAGCAAGTACACGGGCATATTCAGCGAGAGATGTCTTTTTCACAACACCGTTCTTTGTCGCGAAGACAAGATAATGAGAACCGGTGAATTCGGGGTCGTCGAGCTGTTTGCAACGGATAAATGCGTTGACCTGGTCGCCAGGCTCGATGTTCAAAAGGTTCTGTAGCGCGCGACCTTTGCTGTTCTTTGCGCCTTCGGGAAGTTCATACACCTTCAGTTTATATACGAGACCACGGTCTGTGAAAAACAGCATCGTGTTGTGCATCGAGGCAGGGTATATGTGCTCGATGAAATCTGTGTCGCGTGTATTGCTGCCTTTTGCGCCTACACCACCACGGTTCTGGGCGCGGAATTCGCTCAGGGGGGTACGTTTGATATAACCGAGATGGGAAATTGTGATAATCATCTCGTCGTCTGCGTAGAAATCTTCAGCGTTGAAATCGCCTGCCGTGTAGTCGATGTCGGTGCGACGTTCATCACCGTATTTATCACGTATTTCCAGAAGTTCGTCACGGATAACCGAGCGGCACACCTCAGGATCATTGAGGATTGACTCCAGGAATGCGATTTCTTTTTCAAGAGTCTGATAGTCGTCCTCGAGTTTATTCTGTTCAAGTGCGGTAAGACTACGCAGACGCATTTCAACGATTGCCTGAGTCTGTGCGTCAGAGAGTTCGAAGCGTTCACTCAAACGGCGGCGAGCCTCGTCCGTATCACCTGACGAACGAATAATCGCGATAACTTCATCGATATTCTTTGATGCAATAATCAGACCTTCGAGTATGTGGGCGCGTTCGCGAGCTTTCCCGAGGAGGAAGTTCGTGCGGCGTGTAACAACATCATAACGGTGGTCGACAAAAGCCTGAAGGAGTTCCTTTATATTAAGAGTCTTGGGGCGACCGTTGACAAGGGCTACATTGTTGACGCTGAACGATGCCTGCATCTGAGTCATCTTGTAGAGCTTGTTGAGGACAACGTTTGCGTTTGCGTCAGATTTGAGTTTTATGACGATACGCATGCCTTTGTAGTCAGACTCATCGTTAATGTCGGCTATGCCGTCGAGTTTCTTGTCATTGACAAGTTCCGCTATATATTTAATGAGTTCAGCCTTATTTACGCCGTAAGGAATTTCGTGTACGATAATCGATTCGTGGCTACCTTCCGATTCTATTTCGGCTTTTGCCCTGATAACAATACGACCGCGTCCTGTCTCGTATGCTTCCTTGACTCCATTATAACCGTATATTGTGCCTCCGGTGGGGAAGTCAGGCGCAGTTATATGCTTCATGATTTCCGGAACTGTGATTTCCGGATTTTCAAGAACTGCGATAGAAGCATTGATTGCCTCGGTCATATTATGAGGAGGCATGTTTGTCGCCATACCGACTGCGATGCCGGCAGCTCCGTTGACAAGAAGATTCGGGAAGCGGGTAGGGAGTACTACAGGTTCAACCTTGGAGTTGTCGTAGTTAGGCTGGAAATCGACAGTATCACTGTTGATGTCAGCAAGCATCTCCTCACCGATTTTTGACAGTCGGACCTCTGTATAACGCATTGCCGCAGGTGAATCACCGTCGACCGAACCGAAGTTTCCGTGACCGTCAACCAGGGTGTAACGTAGTGACCAGTCCTGAGCCATGCGGACGACAGTTCCATAAATCGAGGAGTCGCCGTGGGGGTGATATTTACCCATTACTTCACCGACGCAGTTTGCCGATTTCTTATGGGGCTTATCGCTCGTGTTGCCCATTTCGTTCATGCCGAAAAGGACACGACGATGAACCGGTTTCATACCGTCGCGGACATCAGGAAGTGCTCTCGACACAATAACCGACATTGAATAGTCGATATATGCCGATTTCATTTCATTTTCGATATTGATCTTAAAAATACGATCTTCTTCTAACATATGTTTGTTTTTGTTAAATAGCTGATTACGCCGATACGACAGCCTATTTGGACACAGCGCACCGGATTTTTCCAAATTAGTCTTACAAAGGTAGTGATTTTTTATTTATAAAAAAGATATATCAGGTTGATTTTTTGAGTAGGGAGAAGATATTATTCATATTGACACGGATTGACGGACAGATTAACTTTTATTTGTTATTTATGATTTTGAAAGCAGATGTTTATTTATTACTTTTGCCGCAAAGCGACTCACCGGAAAGACATAAATGAAGTATTACAGCACAAATCAACCGCAAAATATCGTCGGTATGCAGGAAGCAGTTACTGCGAGCCTACCTGCCGACGGGGGATTGTATATGCCGCTCTCACTGCCGAAAATACCTGCGGCATTTGTGCATAACATGGGAGACATGAGCCTGCGTGAAATCGCTTATGTCACTTCGAATGTTTTCCTTGGCGAAGATTTTGATTCGTCTGAAATCAAGCGGATTGTCGATAATGCCCTGTCATTTGATATTCCTTTGGTTGAAATTTCTGAAAACAGATTCGCCCTGGAATTATTTCATGGTCCGACAGGTGTGTTTAAGGACATCGGGACGCGGTTCCTCGCCGGTCTTCTTGAAGCCGTAAACCGAAATGATTCCCGCAAACTCAATGTGCTGGTATCAACGACCGGAAATACAGGCGTGGCTGTCGCATCGGCTTTCGGCGGTATGAAAGGCGTGAATGTGTATATCCTCTATCCATATGGCACCGTATCGAAAAAAACGGCCTCGATAATGCTGGCTTCGGGGGGTAACATTCATGCGATTGAAGTTAGCGGAGGAATTGACGATTGCAAGAAAATGGTTTCTTCTGCATTCAGGGATAAAGAACTGAGAGAAACTGTAATGTTGAGTTCTGCAAATTCAACTAATTTCGCCCGTCTTATTCCTCAACTGGCGTTATTCTTCTATGCAGCCGGACGAATGGCTAATAGCGTAAAACCCATACGTCAGCCGTTTGATATCGCATTGCCATCGGGGAATCTCGGTATGCTGACAGCTGGACTTATGGCAAAACACATCGGATTAAAATGCGGGCAACTTATCGGAGCTTGTAATGTCAACAATACATTTGACCGATATATGAAAAGCGGCGTAGTCGAATCTGCTCCTACTATCAGGACTTTAGCTCCATTGATGGATATGCCGGATCCGTCGAATCTTCCGCGTCTGATGGCTCTCGCCGGAGGTGATTTACAAAAACTCCGCAGCGAGGTGTCGTCTGCGACGGTAGATGATGATATGATTGTCAAGACAATAAGACAGACGGCATTGACTACGGGGTATATTGCCGATCCCCACACTGCCATCGCCATAGCCGCGCTTAATCTTCGCGATGACAAGCTCCGTCCCGGGCTGGTATTTGCAACTGCGGCTCCGTCTAAATCGGCGCATATCATAAATGAAATAATCGGCGCGGAGTTACTCGCTGATGATTCCGACCAAATACCTGTCAACGGTTTACGCCAAAGGGCTGAAAGGCTTGCTCCTACATATCCTGCATTGAAAAAATATCTGTTATCTCATAATAATAATCTTTAATGTTTTAATATAAAGAATTATGGCAAGTATCCGTAAAACAAAAAAAAGCATCCGCTATGCTTGTGGCGACATCGCTGCCGAACTCCTTATAGCTTCACACGCAATCAAGGATTTTAACCGCAATGAGACGGTTAATATCATAAATGATATAGCAAGTCTTCAGTGCGATGCTCTTGCAAAATGTTCATTTGATTTCGACAAGGCTAAAAGTGACTTTGAGAATGGCAAAATCTATCGTTCAGCCCGTCGTAAATACGCATCGGCAGCATTCCATAAACTCAACGATGAGATTGGCAAACGCATGCAGGAAATAGTCGATAAGATGAATGCTGCCATGCCTCAGCATATCAAAGACGCTGCAAAAGCATAAATTCTGCAGAAAATGAATATTGCCGAATGGCTGCTCCGCGTGGCGGGGTGGTCAGTGGAAATAACTGTGCCCGATTACGATAAATGCATTATCTGTGTTGCTCCGCATACAAGTAACTGGGATTTTATACTCGGTAAGCTGGCATATGCGTCAGTTGGCAGAAAAGCAGGTTTTCTTATGAAGGAAGCATGGTTCGTATGGCCGTTAGGCTATTTTTTCAGAGCTATAGGCGGAATCGCAGTGCCTAAAAAACGTGGGGCGAATCTGACTGAATATATTGTTGAACGTTTTCGCAAAATGCCACATATGCATCTGGCAGTCACGCCGGAAGGAACAAGAAGCAAGGTGACTCAATGGCGCACCGGTTTTCTGAGAATTGCCGAGGGTGCTGATGTTCCTGTCGTACTCGGCGTCATCGATGCCAAGCATAAACATGTATCTGTCGTGACTGAATTTCATCCGACGGGTGATATTGATGCAGACATGCGCACAATAAAAGATTATTATCGAGGCACTGAAGGAATAAAACCTGATAAGTTTTCAACCGATTATTAAGAAAATGCCGATATGTCGAACAAACTGAAAGTTGCCATTGCCTCGCTCGATATAACTGCAGGCGATAAGAATGAGAATATCAACCGATTGAAGGCTTGTATCGGTAATCTTGATTCCGATACTGATTTACTCGTGCTTCCGGAATTGTTCTCGACCGGTTTCACGTCAAACAATGACCGCATGCAGGAGTTAGCTGAAACAAACGGAGGAATGACGATAAGTATGCTTCGAGGTATTGCCGCACAATACAATGTGGCTGTCGCAGGCAGCTATCTCGCCCGCACGGGCTCGTCGATTTTTAACCGGGCGTTCTTTATCGAACCTTCAGGAGACGAAACGTTCTATGACAAGCGGCATTTATTCTCGATGAGTTCTGAAGCTAAAATTCTTGTAAAAGGAGAAGCGATTCTGCCGGTCGTTCGTTATCGAGGCTGGAATATTGCAGTAGCAGTGTGTTACGATTTACGTTTCCCCGTGTGGTGCCGTAACGTCGGCTTAAAATACGATTTGTTGACCGTACCTGCCAATTGGCCCAATTCGAGAGAATATGCATGGCGCCACTTGCTTATTGCGCGCGCTATTGAAAATCAAGCATATGTAATCGGTGTAAACCGTAGTGGAGAAGATAAATTCGGATGTTATGATAATTTATCGTTAGCGTTTGACTTCTGTGGTAAAGAAATAGAGGCTGAACACGCTTCCGGAAGCGCAGTTGAATATGTCACGCTTGAAAGAGATGCATTAGAACGCTGGCGTTCTGATTTTTCCGCGTGGGCTGACAGTGACGCTTTCGAAATAAAGCCATAAACGGTCATCACAATCACAGTCGAATCCCTTGACAGATGAAATGCGTTGACAATCATCATTGTTAATGCGGGATTATTAAAGGTAAATTTTAAGCGATTATTTTTATTTATTGTAATAAATATTTTACCTTTGCAAAAAGATATCACAGTATATCTCCGGCTGTGGTCTCATAACCAACACAAAAACATTATTTATACACCTAATAACTAATCAATTACTTAATCAATGAAAAGAGTTTATACCTTCGGTGACGGTAAGGCGGAAGGCAATGCCGAGATGAGAAACCTTCTCGGTGGCAAAGGCGCTAACCTCGCAGAAATGAATCTCTTGGGAATGCCCGTGCCTCCCGGCTTCACTATCACAACTGAAGTCTGCACAGAGTATACCCAGTATGGAAAAGAAGAGGTTGTAAAACGTCTAAAAAATGACGTTGAAAAAGCTATAGCCCATGTAGAGGAACTTACGGGCAAAAAATTCGATGATCCTGCCAACCCTCTGTTGGTGTCGGTTCGTTCGGGTGCCCGCGCTTCGATGCCCGGTATGATGGATACAGTCCTCAACCTCGGCATGAACGACGCAACTGTTGAGTCTCTTGCAAAGAAAAGCGGCAACCCACGTTTCGCTTGGGACAGCTACCGTCGTTTCGTTCAGATGTACGGTGACGTTGTTCTCGGCATGAAGCCGAAGAGCAAGACCGACATTGACCCCTTCGAGGAAATTATGGACAAGGTTAAAGAAGAAAAAGGCGTTAAACTCGATACAGAACTTGACGTCGACGATCTCAAGAACCTTGTTAAGCTTTTCAAAGGTGCTGTAAAAGAATTTACCGGTAAAGATTTCCCCGACAGTGCATGGGAACAGCTCTGGGGCGGTATCTGCGCTGTGTTCGACAGCTGGATGAACGAACGAGCAATCCTCTACCGTCGCATGAACCAGATACCCGAAGAGTGGGGTACTGCAGTCAATGTTCAGGCTATGGTTTACGGTAACATGGGTGATAACTCCGCAACAGGTGTTGCATTCAGCCGTGACGCTGCTACAGGCGAAGACATCTTCAACGGTGAATACCTCATCAACGCTCAGGGCGAAGACGTCGTTGCCGGCATCCGCACACCTCAGCAGATTACAATCGAAGGTTCACGCCGCTGGGCAGCCCTTCAGGGTATCAGCGAAGAAGAACGTGCTTCTAAATATCCTTCTCTCGAAGAATCAATGCCCGTTTGCGCTCAGGAACTTTTCGCTATCGCCGATCGTCTCGAAGACTACTATAAAGATATGCAGGACATGGAGTTCACTATTCAGGACGGTAAGCTTTGGATGCTCCAGACCCGTAACGGTAAGCGTACAGGTGCGGCTATGGTGAAAATCGCCATGGATTTGCTCCGTGCTGGCGAAATCGACGAAAAGACCGTCCTCATGCGCATGGAACCTCAGAAACTCGACGAACTCCTTCACCCCGTGTTCGACAAGAGCGCGTTGAAGCGTGCCAAAGTCGTTGCCAAAGGTCTTCCCGCATCTCCCGGTGCTGCTGCCGGTCAGATTGTATTCTCAGCTGACGAAGCTGAAGCATGGGCTGAAAAGAAACGCAAAGTTGTTCTTGTCCGTATCGAGACTTCACCTGAAGACCTCCGCGGTATGGCAGTTGCCCAGGGCATCCTCACTATGCGTGGCGGTATGACTTCACACGCTGCCGTTGTTGCCCGCGGCATGGGTAAATGCTGTGTATCCGGTGCAGGTGAAATCAAAGTCGACTACAAAGAAAAAACCGTCGAAATGGGCGGCAAGACATATAAAGAAGGTGATTGGATTTCTCTCAATGGTTCTACAGGCGAAGTGTACGACGGTCAGGTGCCCACTACCGAACCCGAACTCGGCGGCGATTTCGGCGCAATCATGAACCTCGCAGCCAAATACACCAAGACACTTGTCCGCACTAATGCCGATTCACCCCGCGACGCTAAACAGGCTCGTCATTTCGGTGCACAGGGCATCGGTCTCTGCCGTACGGAACACATGTTCTTCGAAGGTGACCGCATCGATGCTGTCCGCGAGATGATTCTTGCATCAGACGAAGACGGTCGTCGTGCCGCTCTCGCTAAATTGCTGCCGATGCAGCGTGGCGACTTCGAAGGTATCTTTGAAGCTATGGACGGCTTCGGTGTTACTATCCGTCTCCTTGATCCCCCGTTGCACGAATTCGTTCCTCATCAGACTGCTACTCAGAAAGAACTTGCCGACAAGATGGGCATTTCACTTGCTGAAGTTAAAGCAAAAGTTGACAGCCTCGAAGAATTCAACCCCATGCTCGGTCACCGTGGTTGCCGTCTCGGCATCACATATCCCGAAATCACCGAGATGCAGACCCGCGCAATTATCGAAGCTGCCCTCGCATGCAAGGCTCGCGGCATCGATGTTCATCCCGAAATCATGATACCTCTTGTTGGTTCACTCAAAGAAATCCAGCATCAGGCTAATGTGATTAACGTTACAGCTGCCAAAGTATTCGAAGAAAAAGGACAGTCAATTCCTTATCTCGTCGGCACAATGATTGAAGTTCCTCGTGCAGCACTCACAGCTAACGAAATCGCTACCGTTGCCGACTTCTTCTCATTCGGTACTAACGACCTCACTCAGATGACCTTCGGTTTCTCTCGCGACGATGCTCCCAAGTTCTTGAAATTCTACAAAGAACACGGCATCATCAAGACAGACCCCTTCGAAGTTCTCGACCAGGAAGGCGTAGGTCAGCTCGTTCGTATGGGTGTTGAAAAAGGTCGCAGCGTGAAACCCGAACTCAAAGTCGGTATCTGCGGCGAACACGGCGGCGAACCCTCATCGGTTAAGTTCTGTGCTAAACTCGGCATGAACTACGTCAGCTGCTCACCCTTCCGCGTGCCCATCGCCCGCGTAGCTGCCGCCCAGGCTGCGATTGAAGAGTGAACCATAATTAGATAGTTGAACAGTCTGCGATGTGGCAATACATTGCAGACTGTTTTTTATTAAAATATAATATGTTGATTAGGTCAGTAAATCCGGAGTTTGACGCAGAGACCATCACAGCAATATATAATAGCTATGTCAAGGATACAACCATATCTTTTGACATCGATATATTAGATGCATCAACTATGCAAAAACGTATCATAAAAATAGCCGATGCATACCCTTATTATGTCTGTGAAGAGGATGGAGAAGTAGTAGGGTTTTGTTATGCTCATCCGTGGAAAGAACGTGCGGCTTATGATAAGACTCTTGAAACTACGATTTATCTCTCACCAAAGGCTAAATATCGCGGAATTGGTAAGCGATTGATGGAGCGTTTGATTGATGAATGCCGTCGAAGGGGATATGTTACACTTATCGCATGTATAACTGCAGAAAATGTGGAGTCATGCGAATTTCACGAAAAACTTGGATTTGAGAAAGTATCTCATTTCCGTAAAGTTGGGTATAAATTCGGACGTTTTCTTGACGTGGTTGATTATCAGCTGATGTTATAAGCCGGAATTATTGGCATTCACTTCTGACGTAATGATGGTGTGCCGTGCATTCATGAAGTGAATGATCAACAATGAAATGACGGTTTGCCATTTCAGCAAGCGTGGTCATCTCATGTGAGACCAACACTATTGTCGAGGACTTTTTAAGGTCCGAAATGATGTCATAAAAGCGCGCCTCAAAACGCTTATCGATATAACTCAACGGCTCGTCAAGGACGAGAATATCAGGATTCGAAATTATCGCCCTGCCTAAAAGCGCCCTCTGCAATTGACCCCCTGACAGTACGCCTATAGGCTGATGCTGATGCTCGGTCATACCTACAGTCGTCAGCGTATCGTCAACATATGCCGACACCTCATTTTTATTCATTTCTTTAACTCCCAACAATCCCGATGAAACCACTTCTCTGACCGTAATCGGGAAATGAGAGTCAATCATGTTCTTCTGTGGGAGATAACCGATGCGCAGGCGGTCACCATTATCATTATAATATACGACTTTCCCGCTGTCAGGCTTCAGCAATCTGAGCATTACGCGGAGCAACGTTGTTTTTCCGCCACCGTTAGGACCGGTAATGGCGATGAAATCTCCTGCATGAACGTCCATGCTGACGTCATTCAGTATCTGTCGTCCTTCGCGTTCAAGTGAGATGTTGGCGAGAGAAATCAGTCGGTGATGATTATCTTGAGAGTTCATCTGCTATTGTTTGTATTTGTTGCATCCAGTCATAATCAAGCGGATCAATGACCACGAGGCGAGAACCAAGATGTTCGTTGATAGTCATTGCCTGCCGTGAGTCGAATTCCTTTTGAAAGAAAAACACTCTGATACCTTCTGACGAAGCCTGTTCGAGTACTTCTTTCATTCTTCGCGGCGATACTTCTTTATTTTCTTGACCGACAGAAATCTGCTTCAGTTGATAGTCACGGGCGAGATAACTCAGCGAAGGATGCCAGATGGCAAAGCTACGCGAAGGCATATCCGATAATTGAGATTCTATTTTTTTATCAAGGGCATCTATAACATCAGTCAGACTGTCAAGACGATGTTTATACAGTTCAGAATTGACAGGATTGAGTTCAGATAAGGCTGTCGCCATATTTCCCGCAATTATCTTTGCATTCTTCAGCGAAGTCCATGTGTGCGGGTCTGCCTCATGGTGACATTCGGCACCATTGCTGTGAGTATGCGTCCCGTAAACACGCCTAATACCCTCTGAAACATCAATGGTCTTTATATTATCTGATGCGGATGAAGTCAATTTTTCCTCAAAAGGGAAAGCTCCTATTGTAAAAAATGCAACGCTTTTATCTACAGCTGCACGTCTGCTCATTGACGGGTCGAAGGTCTCTGGATTAGCTCCACGGTCAAGAATTGTTTCGACTTCATATTCATTACCGGCAATCTGTTCGGCAATATTGCGCAACGGCTCAATGCTGACCGCTATCGATGGTTTTGCCTCTTGCATGCTATTACCGGAGCATCCCGCAACAATCAGGATAAGTGCAGCAGAAAAAAAATATATTGCAGTTTTATTCATCGATGAAATATTTGAATGCAAAGTTAAGATTTTTTAGTCGTATCGCATATCATATCATAGAAACATCGTATATTTGCACGTCAAAAAAATCATTGTTTCATCATGAAGGGAGTTTCAAGAAATCAACTTTGGCGTACGACCAAAGATTACTTTTTCATCACATTCGGCGTAGCATTATATGCATTAGGTTTCTGTGCTTTCATTCTTCCTGAGAAAGTCGTGATTGGTGGTCTTGCCGGTGTCGGCACTTTGATATACTTCCTTACCGGACTCCCCGTCGCAATATCGCAATATGCATTAAATCTCATATTATTGGCGATTGCTTATAAAGTTGTAGGCAGACAGTTCGTTGTAGGCACAATTTATGGCGCGACAATGATTTCAGTCTTTGTCGGCATATTCCAACCGCTTTTCAATGCTCCGCTGACAAGTGAACCGGTTATGAACATAGTAATCGGTGGTATAATGTGTGGTCTGGGAATAGGCCTTACATTTGTCCATAACGGTAGCAGCGGTGGAACTGATATTGTAGCGGCAATGGTGTCAAAGCATTCCAATGTCAGTGTAGGTCGAATGATGCTTTATACTGACTTCTTCATAATTTCATCGTCTTTCCTCCTTTTCCATAATATAGATAAGGTTGTGTATGGTTTCGTCGTTCTGTTCCTCGTATCATATATGGCAGACCTCGTTATAAACACCAACCGTCAGGCAGTTCAGTTCACAATTTTCTCACCGCATTGGCGCGAGATTGCGACGGCTATCAATAATGAGGCGAACCGCGGGTGCACAGTCCTCAACGGTACAGGGTGGTACAGCAAACAGGAAGTTAAAGTCCTTCTCGTCATGTGCCGTAAGATAGAATCTGTTACAATATTCCGCATAATAAAATCAATCGACAGCGATGCGTTTATCACCCAAGCAAATGTCAACGGTGTCTATGGCAAAGGATTTGACGAAGTCAAAGTGAAAATGAATGTCGATGACCCGGGATGGAAAGCTCATAATCATCGCGAACAACCGATGCATACCGAAGAACATGCTTCCGGTAATCTTGCGTGACATGCGTCATACGCCGGTTATACGGCTTAAATCTTCACGGGTCGGATTGTGATAGACTATCTGACCTGACGGACTGACAAGCAATGAGCCATAACCTTTTTCAAGATGAAATTCATCCATAATCTGCCGTGCCTGATTACCTGATACATTAAACTGCATTTCATCATTCAACCCGTCTCGTCTAACTATTTCCTTAAACAATCGTTCAGATTTATCGAAATTGACTGCAAGTAAGTCTATTTTGTTATTTCCGTGTGTTTTAAGCCATGTCGTGTAATCATTGACTGTCTGGCGTGAACTGCCGTCAGTAGTTGACCAGAAATTTATCAGGACATATTTACCGTCTCGTTCACATTGTTCAAGAGCTTTATTGATTTCATCACAGGCGATTTCCGGAAGCTCTTTACCTATGGACGTATTAAGACTCGTTTTGTTGAAACCGGATGAAGTAACCAGAAGTCCTATAAATAAAGATAATATAAGTATTGTTTTTTTCATCACTCTACAACTTTATCAGCCAACCTCTATATGGCTGTCTGTTATGATATAACAACGTTTATAGAGCTAAAAAGTTTCTGAAAAGGACTCGTTAGTTTCCAGTATATGGGATATCAGCCAGGGGATTGGACTTATTATAGAACTCCGGTTTTAATAAATCGGAAACCTTGATATTCGGATTTGTTTCAATGTATTTTTTAACGATATTATGGCCTATGAATCTTCCTGCACGTCCGGGCGTATCAGTCGACAGAGGAGCCGTGAAAGGGGCAGGGGACACTAATCGCTCAGCCAACGTCGCTGAATTATCAAACAGCATTTTTGAACTGACCATTTTATTCCATATTTCTTTTTCGTTGTCTTTAAGCCATTTCAATTGCTCATCTGAATATCCGAGTGCTTCAGCTTGTGAAGAGTTTCTGACCAATCGCATTTTAGCCTCAATTAACGCACCTTCATAAATCAAGCGGTTGATGACCGA
The DNA here is from genome assembly GCA_947175535.1 of uncultured Bacteroidales bacterium. GTDB lineage: Bacteria > Bacteroidota > Bacteroidia > Bacteroidales > Muribaculaceae > CAG-873. The sequence goes on along the minus strand of CAMWNF010000010.1, from coordinate 16,368 downwards.
CGAAGATTCTGATTTAACATAAGGATATTGCGTTGCCATAAGTGCTTCGGCAATATCATAAGTCATAGCATTCTCCGTTTTTGATTGACGCTTGTAATTGTCAAGTGAAGCATAAGCGGGGTGTTCTGAGCCTAAATAATGGTTAAACGCTATCAGCATGCAGCTGTCATTGAAAATGATGCTTTGAGGCTTTCCCCAGATTACGCTTGCAAATCTTTTGACCGGCAATTTAACTCCTTCGTTCTCCGATTTTTGAATTAAATAAGCCAACATATCTTCAACTCGTTGAGAAGTTGGTGAAATGGAGTCGATGTCTTTTGCAAAACCTCTTACAGCCAGTAACTGCGTCCAATCGCGAGGAGTATTCGAATCGATATCGAGAACCTCAGCCATAGCTCTGAAAGCATCTTTATGAGATTCAACTTCATTGTAAAACGCTTCTTCTGAAGCTACGTCTCTGTTAAGAACCAGCTCAGCGGCATAGCGCGCAAAATCGGCATAATCGACCGCAACATCTGAAGTTCCGCTTTGGCTGCACCCGCAAATTCCTGCTAAAACAGCGGGAAAAAGCAACATCGATATTTTATAACCTTTCATATTGATATAACGCTTCAACATGTGGATTATTTTTTCATATAATAAATCATTCCTGACTCAATTTTAGCATAAAAGACCATAATATGGGAATAAAACGCCTAAAAATATCATTACAATTTCTCTATTGAGGAGATTTATTGCTACTTTTGTATTGAAATTAAATGACCGGATTTATACGACATATCGTGACAGTCTCTATTCTGTTCCTGCTATCAGCTTTGACATTCGTTAATGCTCAGGAACTTGCGCCCTTTGTCGTTGTTATAGACCCGGGTCATGGTGGAAAGGATAGCGGTTGCTCAGGTCAACTTACTAATGAAAAAACTATAGTTTTGGACGTATCCAAAAGACTTCAGAAGCTTATTTCCGAAAACTTTCCGGAGGTCAAGACCGTAATGACCCGCGCTGATAACAGTTATCTTACATTACAGGAGAGGGCGGCTATCGCAAACAAAGCCAATGGCAACCTGTTTATTTCCATTCATGTCAATTCGGTTGATAAAAAAAACAAAAACCGCACGACTATCCATGGTGCTTCGGTATATGCGTTGGGGCTTCATCGCTCCGAAAGCAACTTATCTGTCGCCATGCGCGAAAACAGCGTGATGGAGCTTGAAGAAGACTACACTCAGGCATATCAGGGCTTCGACCCTAAGTCATCAGAGTCATATATTATATTTGAATTAAGCCAGAATAATCACCTCAATAAAAGCATTGAGATTGCCAATACCATTCAGCATGAATTGATTACTACAGCAGGTCGTGCTGACAAACAAGTGCGTCAGGCTGGTTTCTGGGTGCTTTGGGCTACGTCGATGCCTTCTGTTCTCGTTGAATTGGATTTTATATGCAATCCGGATTCTGAGCGGTTTATGCACAGTGATAACGGTAAGGATAAGTTTGCTCAAGCATTATTTAATGCCTTTTCAACTTATTATGGCAAACATAAAAATGACACCCACGGTCCTCGTGTAGGAAAGGAAATTCCTAAGGGTACAATCGCGGGAAACACTTCCTCTGACACTACTCCGGAGTCAAAAGTGTCAAAACCCAAAGCCCAAAAGTCAGATATTACTTATCATGTTCAGATATTATCCGCTTTGAAGAAAATTCCTAAAAACGACCACGAAATAAAAGGCGTGCCGGATGTTGACTTTTTCAAAGATGGGAAATACTATAAATATTACTCCGGTTCGTTTTCTTCTGCCAATGAAGCGAAACAACATCTCGGGAAATTGAAAAAACGATTCCCTAAAGCTTTTGTTATAAAATTGAAGGATGGGAAACCTGTTAAGTAATGGGCAATCATAGAAAGATAACATAACTCACACTATATTGAAATGAAAAAGATTTTTCGTAAAGAAGTAATAATAGGATTGACGGTTATAATTGCATTGGCTATTTTAATTGTCGGCATTGATTTTCTTAAGGGAATTAATATATTTAAGGCTGCCAATTACTATGTGGCTACTTACACCAATGTTGAAGGTCTTGCCGTATCTGCTCCTGTCTCTGTCAATGGCTTCAAAGTCGGTCTTGTGAGAGAAATTAATTATGAATATGATAATCCCGGACACGTACAGGTCGAAATCAGTCTTGATAAAAACCTTAAAGTTCCTCATGGCACCCAGGCTGTGATTAAGACCGATATGCTTGGAACAGCTACGATTGAATTGAAAATGGGCGCAGACCCGACATTCCACGCCGTAGGCGATGAGCTGGAAGGCGTAGTTGCTTCGGGATTGATGGATAATGTCACCAACTCTATTTTACCTTCGGTAGGTGATATAATGCCTAAGATAGATTCGCTTCTCACTAATCTTAATGCGGTTGTCGGTGACCCGGCTTTAATTAATTCGATGAAGCGTCTTGACAATATAACCTCTAACCTTGAGGCAGCATCTTCTCGTCTTGCGGTCGTTATGTCAAATATGCCTGCAGTTACAGCAGATGTGAAAAACATTACCGGTAATCTCGTAAAAGGTTCTGATGATTTGACTCAGCTCACAGAAAAGATGAAAGACATCCCTGTTGATTCCCTTGCCGATAATATCGCTGTTATAATTGAGAACATGAAAGAACTGTCGGCTCAGCTCAACAATCCTAATTCGACTGTCGGTAAACTGACTCATGATCCTGCGCTTTACAATAATCTCAATTCCACGATATCCAGTCTTGACTCTCTTTTTGTCGACATAAAGAAGAATCCAAAAAGATACATCAGCATAAAACTTCTTTAATCGTTATTTGAAATAATTCTAAATAACAACATTCCGTGATTTTAATTCGAAGCGTGATTTTGCCCCTGCCAATAAGGGTTTCACGCTTCGATTAATTTTAACACAAAAGTGTGGAACAATCCGCCGTACAAAATATATTATTGAATTTAAGCGGTTTATATAGTCTGCCCAAAATGAAAAACACACCATTGGTTGACATCGCATGCTAATCGTTTGTTGCAGATATGATTGCAATAACAACAAAAAAAACAAATAATTTTCGAATTGTTTTTTTAGAAAAATATTCCGAATTTTGCTATACCGATTAAGCACATACACGTAAACTCATTTCCGACATAATGGAGAAAAATCATCAACAACTATGGGATGACTGTCTGCAGTTCATCAAGGACAACATCCCCGCACCACAATATGAAGCGTGGTTTCAACCAATAACGTCTCTCGGCTTCGAAGATAAGAAGCTGAAGCTTATGTTGCACTCTCCGTTTGTTGTTGATGTTCTCGAGCAGCGCTATATGCAGGTGCTCTCTTCTGCCATTAAAAAAGTTTACGGTCCATCGGTTACTCTCACATATTTTTATCATCAGGTTAAAAATGAGCCTGCATCTACGGTCGGTTTGCGTTCGTCTTCTCCTTCACCGACGATTGTCGCGCAATCAACATCTCAGCCGGCAAATCCCTTTCAGACTCAGAACCGCCAGACGTTTGATCCGCAGCTCAATCCCAGATATACATTTGAGAACTATTGTGCTGGAAACAGCAATAAGGTTGCACGCGCGATAGGAGAGACTGTTGCTAACAATCCTACACTGAAGACATTTAATCCGCTCTTCGTTTTCGGACCTACAGGCGTCGGTAAGACTCATCTAATTCAAGCTATTGGAGTCCGTCTTAAAGAGACCAATCCTGATGCGAGAGTTCTGTATATCAACGCACGTCTCTTTGAGAGTCAGTACACGGCAGCTTCTATGAAAGGAGAGACAAACAACTTCTTTCATTTCTACCAGAGTATCGACACATTAATTATCGACGATATTCAGGATTTGCAGAAAAAGCCGGCTACGCAGAATACATTTTTCCACATATTCAATCATCTGCACCAGAACAATAAGCAAATTATAATGTCAAGCGACTGTCCTCCGGCTGAGATGGAGGGGTTTGAAGACCGTTTATTATCCCGTTTCAAATGGGGCATGTCGGTTCAGCTTGAAAAACCTGATGCCGAACTGCGTCGTAATGTTTTGCGACAGAAAGCCGAACAGGATGGCATTGAGTTATCATCTGACATTATTGATTACATTGCTTCAAATGTGACAGAAAGTATCCGCGATTTGGAAGGTGTGATGGTCTCTCTAATAGGCAGGGCGACTGTACTCAACAGTGAAATCAATCTTGACCTCGCGAAGAGCGTAATTTCTAACTCGATAAAAATCAACCGCAAACAGGTAAACTTTGAATTAATACTTCAGCACGTTTGTGCCTACTACAATATATCTCCGGATGCTTTATTCACAAAATCCAGAAAACGTGAGATATCCGATGCCCGTCAGATGCTGATGTATCTTGCCAAGAAACTCACTAAGATGCCCTTTACCGCGATAGGTTCACGGATTGACCGCAACTATGCGACGGTGATTTATTCATGCAAGAATATCGAAGAACGTCTTGAACTCGAAAAACAATTGCGCGAAGACGTCGACTCGATTGAAGCCTCAATCAATTCCGGGGCGATATAAAAACACAAAAAAGGGAATGGCTCAGAAGCCTTTCCCTTTTATAAATTCCAGATAGATTTTAGAAAAATACTCGTTATCCTTTTTCGGATATCTCACATCCGTGAATACCTGGGCTAAAGTCTCTTTTCCATTTTCCGATATGAATTTTGCACTGTCTTCGCGAGCTTCCTTTTCAGAAAATATATCGTCTATCCGTCTGTTGTCATAGTCGGAATATATTTCTTTGTGTACTATCGCATCAATTGGCAGGCGGTCACTTACAACACCCTCAGTTGCAGGATAACCTACTGTGACTGTTGTGATAGGCACAACATAACGTGGTAATTCGAGTATTTCAGAAATCTGGGGCGCATTATATGTTGTCGTTCCTAAGTAACAGGTTCCGAAACCATTCATTTCAGCAATTGTCACAAATTGCTGTGCGAATATCATCGTATCTTCGACCGCCCACATCCATGCTTGGAAATTATCAAACCCGGGCTGGGCGTTTCGAGCCTCACACCATTTGATAAAACGGTTGAAATCAGCACAGAAAGTCAACACTGCAGCTGCCGACATGACTGATGGTTGATTGAAATGCGCAGGTGACAGCTTTTGCTTCATCGAAATATCTTCTGTTACGACGACGCTGTAAAGCTGCATGTTGCCCGTTGTAGGAGCGTGGGTTGCCGCAGCCAACATACTGTATAATTTCTCCGAAGGGATAGCTTCGTCATTATATTGTCTTATGGTCCGTCTGTTTTTGAAATAATTATCCGAGTTCATATTTTATCGACACTATTTTTTAATTGATTATCTGCCAAATTTCGTAATTTTGATTGGTCGTTCAAAATATTTAATGAAAAAGTTTTCAACATTATTTATCACGTTCCATTTTGTTTTTGGAAAACTTTTTTATTACTAACGAATGATTATATGGTTGACAATAAACGTATTGTCATTTACATTTGGAAAACTTCCACACATTGTTGATATTTATGTCGCGAAAAATTTTGTTCGTTCAAATTATTTTTTGAAATTTGCAGTCATCCGTTAAATGAGTTTACGGATTCGGTGCTTTTTCGTTTTTCTGCTGTCCGGCAATGTTGCCTGGCAGAATCTTAACATTGTCTAAATATCATAATCACATCAAAAAGTGGAAACTAAATCACACAATTATGATGAAGCTTTTAAGGCTTCATTGGGCTATTTCGGCGGAGATGAACTCGCTGCGCGTGTTTGGGTAAGCAAATATGCGCTTAAAGATTCGTTCGGCAACATTTTTGAGTTGACTCCGGATGACATGCATCACCGCATTGCATCTGAAATAGCCCGCATTGAAAAGAAATACCCCAACCCCATGAGCGAGCAGGAAATCTATTCCCTCCTAAAAGATTTCCGCTTCATTGTTCCGCAGGGTAGTCCGATGTCAGGCATCGGCAATCATTATCAGGTCGGCTCTCTTTCAAACTGTTTTGTTATAGGTCTTGATGGTGCGCCCGATTCTTACGGTGGTGTGATTAGAATTGACGAAGAGCAGGTTCAGCTCATGAAACGCCGCGGTGGTGTAGGGCACGACCTTTCTCACATACGTCCGAAAGGTACTCCGGTAAAGAATTCAGCGCTTACATCTACAGGTCTCGTTCCCTTTATGGAGCGATATTCCAACTCGACCCGCGAAGTTGCTCAGGATGGTCGACGTGGTGCACTGATGATGACAGTTTCCATCAAACATCCTGATTCCGAAGCATTCATCGATGCTAAGATGACAGAAGGCAAAGTGACCGGAGCAAATGTTTCTGTCCGAATTGACGATGATTTCATGAAAGCTGCCACCGAAGGAACTCCTTATGAACAGCAGTATCCGACCACCGGTGAAGCAATCGTAAAGAAGGAGGTTGATGCTAAATCATTGTGGAATAAGATTATCCACAATGCTTGGAAATCTGCTGAACCGGGGGTCCTCTTCTGGGACACGATAACCAAAGAATCTGTCCCCGATTGCTATGCAGACCTTGGCTTCAAGACTATTTCGACTAATCCCTGCGGTGAAATTCCCCTTTGTCCTTACGACAGCTGTCGACTTCTTGCTGTGAATCTTTATTCATATGTAAAGAACCCGTTTACTCCCGAAGCGACATTCGACTTTGAGCTTTTCAAAGACCATATTGCTAAAGCCCAGCGTATTATGGATGATATCATTGACCTCGAAATGGAAAAGATTGATACCATCCTCGAAAAGATTGAGACTGACCCTGAGACCGATGAAGTAAAATCATCAGAAAGAAATCTGTGGCTTAAGATAAAGGCTAAGACTCTCAAAGGTCGACGCACCGGCGTCGGCACGACTGCAGAAGGGGATATGCTTGCCGCACTCGGTCTTAAATACGGCACTCCTGCGGCTACTGATTTTTCGGAAAGCGTTCATAAAGCTCTTGCTCTCGCCGCCTACAATTCGTCAGTTACTCTCGCTGAAGAACGTGGTGCGTTTGAGATTTTCGATGCCGAGCGAGAAAAGAACAATCCTTATATCAATCGTCTTGCCGAAGCTGACCCTGCATTACTTGAACGCATGCGCAAGCACGGTCGCCGTAATATTGCATGTCTAACTATTGCTCCGACAGGTACTACCAGTCTCATGACCCGTACGACCTCAGGCATTGAACCTGTTTTCTTACCCGTTTACAAACGCCGTCGTAAAGTCAACCCCAATGATACGGAAGTGCGCATCGATTTCGTCGACGAATCCGGCGACGCATTCGAGGAGTATGTGGTTTATCATCCCAAATTTATCGAATGGATGAAAATCAACGGTATCGAAGTACGTGATGACTACACTCAGGAGCAATTGGACGAACTCGTTGCGCGCTCGCCTTATGCCGGAGCAACCTCCAACGACATTGATTGGCTTGAAAAAGTCAAGATGCAGGGTCGTATTCAGAAATGGGTCGACCATTCAATTTCGGTCACAATCAATCTTCCGGCAGATGTTTCTGAAGAATTAGTCAACAATCTTTATGTTGAAGCATGGCGTTCTGGATGTAAAGGCTGTACGGTTTATCGCGACGGTTCTCGCTCGGGAGTGCTTGTGGCTCTCGAAAAGAAAGCTGACGCGGCTCCCGAAATAAAACCTCACGTAGCGAAACGTCCTATCGAGCTTGAGGCAGACGTTGTCCGTTTCCAGAATAATAAAGAGAAATGGATTGCTTTTGTCGGTCTTATAGATGGTGCGCCTTACGAAATCTTTACCGGTCTTGCCGATGATGAAGATGGAATATTCTGCCCGAAATCAGTGACTCATGGTAAGATTATCAAGGCTATCGACGAAAAAGGCAATAAGCGTTACGACTTCCAGTTCATAAACAAACGCGGCTATAAGACCACAATCGAAGGACTCTCCGACAAGTTCAACCCCGAATATTGGAACTATGCCAAACTGATATCCGGTGTGCTTCGTTACGGCATGCCGATTGACCAGGTGCTTAAACTTGTAGGCGGTCTCGAACTTGACTCTCAGTCAATCAACACATGGAAGATGGGTGTTGAGCGTGCCCTCAAAAAATATCTTCCTAACGGCACGAAAGCCAACGGTCAGACTTGTCCGAACTGTGGTCAGGAAACATTGATTTATCAGGAAGGCTGCCTGATATGCACTTCATGTGGCACATCAAAATGCGGCTAATCATCCGATAACTAAATACATTAACAAGGCGTTGTGTCAGAATTAGACTCAACGCCTTGTTATTTTTTCATTGCTTTTTTAGAAGCGGAACTCAACTCCTCCCATTATCGTTGTTCCGGGCATTGGATAACCGTAAATTATCTGATATTGGCTGTCTATTATATTATCCAGTTTTATAGATAATGTGACAGGTATGTGTCCACTCAGTGTATATGCCCCTCTTAAATTCACTAACGTATAGCTTGTAGTCGCGTTGTCCGGATTACCGTTGTACATACTCCATATACTTGTCTCTTCCAATGAGAATGAAAATTGCTTTGGAGTCCATACCACTTCGGCATTAAGTTTATTCTTTGGCGAATAGAGCGTATTGGCGTTTGTATGAAGATAACTATAATTGGCATTGACGCTTAGGGTGGGCGAGAAGCGATAGGCAGCCTCGAGTTCAAAACCTTTATTGATAAAACTTCCGGTGTTTACGTTCTTTGGTCTGCCGTCTATCCTTACGGTCTGTATCATGTTATCACCGTCGATAAAGAAGAGGGCAGCTCCAGCCAATAATCTGCCGCCTATGAAATGCTGCCTGTAACTTAACTCGTAATTAAGCATGTATTCAGGCTTTAGCTCCGGATTTGCAGGTGCATATAGGTAAAGTTCCTTAATATTAGGAGAACGGAACCCTTTACTGAATGATGCTTTTATCTGAGCATCTCCATATGGACGGAAGATAAGACCTGCCTGCGGAACCCACACATTGCCGTAAGTTGAACCGTGCTGCAATCTCACACCTGCGTTTACATTTAGTATATTACGGATAAATCCTTGTTGCATCATGAGATATCCGGCAATCTCCGACATATTATGGTCAGATTTCGATTTCTTCACGGAGGGATTGACTTTGTCTGTATTCCAGACTTTACCGCCCCAACGCTGGAAGTCAACTCCGGCAGACAGATTATTATTTTCCCACAGATACAAGGTTTCAAACATCGTCATCCCCCAATTATAGTCTGTAGAATGGAAAATATAATCGCGTGGAGTGTCCCCTGGTTTATTTCCGTCATCGACATTATGCCGTCCCCAGCTGATATATGCCTGCAGACCGCCGTCTGCCTTATTGAATTTATTTTTGACATAAACCCCACCGGTGCCGCGGGATATATCTGTCCACATATTTTCCAGCGGATTTTGAAGAGTCCCTGGATTATTGGCGTGGGATTGTGTCATATCGACGGTCACACCTGTCGACCAGTTATCAGTCGGTATATATTGCAATTGCATGAATTCATTTGCGAGCCAGAATTCGCTTCCTTTGCGGTTTCCGTTGCTGCGGTCAAGCTGTCCTGAAAGCGAAGCAGATACTTTATTTTTTTTATATCCCGACGAAAACGCGAATTTTTGTGTGCTGAACGAACCGAACATGGCTCGTGCCCGTCCGCTCACACCGTCTTTATAATGTCGTCTTGTGATTATGTTTACCGAACCACCCATTGCATTAGAGCCGTATAATAGTGATGCCGGACCTTTTACAACCTCGATACGTTCCACTCCGTTTGCAACGTATGTATCTGATAGTGCGTGACCGAACACTCCTGCCCATTGCGGCTGCCCATCGACCATGAAAAGCACCTTGTTACCTTGTCCTACGCCACGGATATTGACGTCTCCCGCACTACCGCCCGACACGCCATATCCGGCAAATCCTCGTTCTGTCACAAAAAGTCCCGGTACTTTATTTACGAGTATTGGAAGAAGTGACGATTCTCCGGACTGTTCTATTTCGGTAGATAGTATATGTGTTACATCAAGCGGAAGCAATTCAGGATTACTTTTTACGGGCGCTGTGACTAAAACTTCCGCAAGAGAAACTGTGTCAGGAGATATATCCGCTGCAGTTGCGGCAGATGATGCCAACAGTATATAGATATATCCGCATATTATTTTAGTTCGCATAGTCAAATATGGCAAGAAATAATACAACAAATGGCTGCTGTATTACAGAAAGAATATGTTTGAATGTGGTTAATAAGAAATACCGTTTGCCGCAAGCAACAGTTTCAGACGGTAGTTCTCATCAGTGACTGCATCGAGTTTATCTCGCAATTCATCCACTCTGGCAGACAACTTATCGTTACGCTCCGAGAGATAGTCTATTCGCTGTTCGAGCACACTTTCACGACCTGAATTGCCGGCTTCCTGATGCGCTTGATTGTGGATGTGCTGAAGAAAAAGAGCAATGGCGTTACCTTCATCTCCGAAATGAGTATGTGGTGGAATGACATTGCTGACTTCAGCCGTTTCTGAGATGATAAACTCTGTCAAATCATTAATTTTGAATATCTGTTTTATCTTCTCGAGTTGAGCTTCAGGCAGACGACTGCGACCATTTTCTATTGCAGACAGGAAGCTCGGACGTATTCCAAGTTTTTCAGCCAACTCCCGTTGACTGATACCGGCGGCTTTCCTTAATTTTGCAATGTCAAATCTTTCCATTCGTCTACTGATTATAGCGACAAAGATAATAAAATATATTAAAAAATCAGGACTGACTTTCGAATTTTATAAGTCAGCCCTGATAATAGATGAGTTTAGTCAAGAACGACGAGTTTATAGGTCTGGGAGCCAAGACCAATTTCTTCGCCATAATCGAGAGTGTGCATGCCATGACGGGAATCAATGCGCTCAATCAGATGAATTTTACCATAGTCATCTGAATTACGCACAAGGTCGGTGCATGCTTTATCAAGAGCGATGGGGTCAAGGGAAGCAAGTATGCCGATGTCGTGCATCTGAGGATCAGCGGGGTGAGAATCGCAGTCACAATCGACAGAAAGATTATTGGCAACACTTATATAAAGGATGTTGTCACCGCAATGGTCAGCTACTGCTTTGGCTGCCTCTGCCATTGATTCAAGGAAATCATCCTGCTGGGCAAGCTTTTGCCATAGGCTGTCGGTCGTGTCAATTTTACCGCCGGAATGGATGTAGCTCTTGCCGTTTGATGAAGCTATGCCGATAGACATATTCTTTACTGCTCCTCCGAAGCCACCCATAGCGTGACCCTTGAAATGAGAGAGAATCACTGTGAAATCGTAGTCAGGATAATGAGAACCGACGATATCATATTCGAGATGTTTGCCTCCTTCAAGCGGAAGTTTCACTTCTCCGTCGGCATCCATGATGTCTACCTCCGCAATTTCTGTAAAGCCATGGTCTTTAGCAGCCTGAAGATGGTCTTCTGTCGAAAAACGTTTTCCTGCATAGGCTGTATTGCACTCAACGATAGTTCCATCGGTCAGTTTAACAAAATCAGCGATAAGCGACGGCTGCAAAAAATTATGTCCACCCGGTTCACCCGTAGAAATTTTGATAGCGACTTTGCCTTTTGCCTCGCGTCCGAGGGCTTTATAAAGTTTAACAATCGCTTCAGGCGAGATTTCGTGTGTCATATAGACTACAGACGAGTCCGGTTGTACTTCTGTGGCTTGATCCTTATCGTCAGCCTTATTGTTTCCGGCGCATCCGGTTAGAATAAATGCTCCGCAGAGCATAAAAGAAAATAATTTTTTCATTGAATATAATTTTTAGATTTGTTCCTTATCATTGTGCCGAATGCCATTCTTCATAAAAGAACAGCATCCCATTGCAAATATACGATTTAATAGCTAAAGTCTTAATTAAAATTTTCAATCCATTTATTAACTGATTTACGGGCAGCGTCCTGATCATTCTGTGCCGTCGCTCCGCGGACAGCCAATCCTTTACCAACTGCAACTGTCGCACCTTCACAGGCTTCGGCAATCTTGCGGTCTGTTCCACCCATGCCGCTACCTTCGTGAGTTATAAAAGGAATGACGGTCTTTCCTGTCCAATCATGTGATTCTATAAAAGAGAATACACACATCGGCGGTTGTCCCCACCAGTTGGGATAGCCAAGGAAAATCGTGTCGTATTCTGATATATCAATGTCATTTTTGATTGCAGGACGGGCATTTGACTGAAGCTCTTTTTTCGCTACGTCAATACATTCTTCGTATGATACGGGATAGTCCTTTTCGGGGACAATCTCGAATGTCTTCGCACCGGTTGCATCTGAAATCATATCGGCTATTATGTGGGTGTTGCCTTTGGTAATATTGCCCACAGCATAGTTCTCGCCAGTATGGGAGAAAAAAACTATGAGTGTCTTTTCGGGTGCTGTCATTTTAATTTCTGTTTTAGTATCTTCTGTCTTTTCAGAAGATGTTTCATTATTTGTTTTCGCACAGGATATCATCGAAAATGCCGATAGCAAAACTCCTGTACCTATTGTAATTACGCTCTTCCGAGAGAAACAAGAAACTCAACCGTCGAAGGTGCATAATGGCTGAAGAACTGACTCTGCTTCATGTCAAGTTTTGCAATTTCCTTCATATCATCTTCCGACAACGCAAAATCAAACACATCGATATTCTGTTCCATGCGTTCCTTGTGGGTTGACTTCGGAATTACGATTACACCTCGCTGAATCAGATAACGTAAAGCCACTTGCGCCACACTCTTATCATATTTTGCTCCTATGGCTTCAAGCACAGGATTAGTGAAGAAATCGTTACGTCCTTCGGCAAACGGTCCCCACGACATAATCTGACAACCATATTTCTCCATGATTTTCTGTGCTTCGGTCTGCTGATTGAAAACGTGAGTCTCAACTTGATTGACCATTGGTGGAATCTCTACAAATGAAGCTATGTCAATCAAACGGTCAGGATAGAAATTGCTGACACCGATTGCCCTTAATTTACCGGCTTTGTACGCTTCCTCCATCGCGCGGTATGTCCCATAATAGTCTCCGAACGGTTGATGGATAAGAAGCAGGTCGATATAATCTGTTTTAAGTTTGCGCAATGACTCCTCAATCGAAGCTTTCGCCTTTTCATATCCGGCATTTGAAATCCATATCTTTGAGACGATAAAAAGCTCCTCACGTGGTACGCCTGATTTTACAATCGCATTTCCGACACCTTCTTCATTATAATAAGCCTGCGCTGTATCTATAAGTCTGTACCCTGATGCAATAGCATCAAGCACACAGCGTTCACATTCTTTAGGGTCAACCTGATACACACCATATCCGAGTATCGGCATCTTCACGCCGTTTCTTAGAGTAACTGTTTCCATAATTTTCTATTTTATTTATTCTTTTGCAAATATAACACAGGAGGACAGTTGTTATACTTACACAAAAAACGGTATTTTTTGCACATTTTTACGAAATATGCTATTTTAGCTGTATGAAACAAGTTTTGCACAATCAGTTTTCGTTCGGTACAACATTCCGGGACATAAATTCGCCTGCATATTATGACTGTGTGGTACATCTCATTTGTCTGTCAGGAAAAGGGGAATTCAAATTTAATGAAGAACGGTTCTCCATAACAAAGAATGATATCGCAATCATTACCGAGCCACGCGCAATCAAAGAGATTGAAGCAGACGAAGACTTCAGATGCGAATATCTTGTCGCGCCGGAAGAATATCTCCATTCGCTTTTACCTTCAAATAACTATAGTATTATCGGACGTGTCAGCCTCTATGAGAATCCTGTCATCAATTTATCAGATAATGAAGCTAAGACACTCAGTGCTGATTTTCACAACATTGCAGCGCGCATTGGAGATATCGACCACCAATATTACCGCGAAATGATTGGAGGACTATGCCGCACGATGATTTACGACCTGTTTGATTTCCACTCCCGACATAACGAAAATATGCTGATTACAAATCGTGTAAGCTATGTGTCAAAACACTTCTTTACGATGATACGGGAAGGCATGCCGGCAACTCATCGAGAACCGTCATTTTACGCAGATGCGTTGAATGTCTCGGTCAAATATCTTTCGGAAACAATCAAACGCATCACCGGAGACAGCGTGTCTGCCCATATCAACCGTGCGGCAGTCGCTATCATACTGGACTATCTAAAAGAAAACCGGCTTTCAATAACTCAAATAGCCGAGCAAATGAATTTCTGCTCGGTTCAATATTTCAGCCGTTTTTGCGTGAAACATATAGGAAAATCTCCCTCAAAAATACATCAATAAAACGGGCATGACCCGCCAGCCATGCCCGCATATAAAGTACTGATATGCTGTCAGATTATACCGACAAGTTCATTTATATCTTTAACTCCCTGACGGTCGCAGAACTCTGTGATTCCGTCAATAATCTTCATCGTCACCGAGGGGTCGATAAAGTTGGCTGTTCCGACTTCAATTGCTCTTGCCCCCGCCATGATGAATTCAAGCGCGTCGCTACCGTTCATTATGCCTCCGAGCCCTACGACCGGTATAGAAACAGCTTTTGCAACCTGCCATACCATGCGCACGGCAACAGGTTTCACAGCCGCCCCGGACAAGCCACCTGTAACTGTTGACAGATAAGGACGACGACGTTCGACATCGACAGCCATACCCAGAAGTGTATTGATAAGCGAAACACTATCAGCCCCGGCATCTTCGACCGCACGGGCTATGTCGGCGATAGAAGTTACATTAGGCGAAAGTTTAACCATCAGATGACGCGACCATGCCTTTCTCACTGCCGAAGTGACTTCAGCCGCACCCTCGCAAGTCGTACCGTAAGCCATACCGCCTTGCTTTACATTCGGGCAAGAGATATTGACCTCAATCGCATTGATTTTTTCCAGGGGTGCTAATTTTTCACACACCTTTACATAATCCTCAACGCATTTACCAGATACGTTGACAAGGACTTCAGTATCGTAGTGACAGATACGCGGATAGATATGTTCTATAAAATAATCCACACCTTTATTCTGAAGTCCGACCGCATTGAGCATTCCCGACGGTGTTTCAGCCATTCGGGGATAATCGTTGCCTTCACGCGGCTCAAGCGTAGTTCCTTTGACTATGAACCCACCGAGACGGTTTAAGTCGACGAAATCAGCATATTCTTCTCCGTAACCGAACGTTCCTGAAGCGGTGAGTACTGGATTCTTGAGTTTTAACTCACCGAGATTTACTGAAAGCTCTACCATGGCAATTCATTGATATTAAACACCGGACCGTCGGTGCAGACACAAACATTATGACCGTCGTTCTTCTTTTCTACGCAGCACAGACATGCGCCGAGACCGCAAGCCATTTTATTTTCAAGCGAAACTTCACACTCAACACCTTTCTTACGGGCAACAGCCGCAACCGCTTTCATCATCGGCATCGGACCGCAACAGAAAATCTTGTCGTATGCACCGTCAAATGCACTGTTGGTCGTCACAAGTCCCTTTTCGCCATGAGAACCATCTTCCGTCGAGGTAAAAACATTGCCTGTCTTTGCGAAATCATCAAGCTGAAGGAGGTCTTTCTCCGAACGAGCCCCGAGCAAAAAATCCGGTGTAATGCCTTTTTCTTTCAATTTCTCACCAAGATAGAGCAGGGGAGCAACGCCAACACCGCCTCCGACGAGCAGCACTTTTTTACCGCTTATATTATCTATGCCGAAGCCACGACCAAGCGGAAGAATTACATTTATCACTTTTCCGACCTCCGCAGCGGCGAGATGACGCGTTCCTTCGCCTGCCTTACGGATAAGCAGCCATAACCGATTTTCTTTATAGTCAACATAATTTACAGAAATCGGGCGGCGCAGATAAGTTGTCTTCGAATCGCTTACTTCGACCTGAACAAACTGTCCTGCTGCGATATCAGGCAAAGGACTGCCGTCAGTCGGCACGAGTTTAAGCAGCCCGTACAACGACCCGAGCGGAGTATTCTCCGTTACGGTCATGTCGAGCATCAGTTTTTTTGAATTCATATATTGTAGTTTGTTTAATATCGTTTAATCAGCACCATCACTAAAAGAAGAAGAGTATATGCAAGCATAAACATTGCCGTATCACCTAACAAAGGGTTTAGCTGACTGCCTGATTTTCTTCGTAAATTTTTCCACATTTGGAATATGCAGACAGCTCCGGCTATAGGAGCATATAAAATATCAAGATCCAACCATGTGTTGAACGTAAGCAAAATAGCTGTGAAGCCATTTATCAAGTACAAGATGCCGACAGCCTTTCTCCCGAAGATTACACACAAAGTCCGTTTGCCGACTTCACGGTCATCATCCATGTCAC
>CAMWNF010000009.1 GCA_947175535.1 uncultured Bacteroidales bacterium | reverse complement strand
ATTGCGTCCTTTGAAGTAAATATCAATAAGGATAAGTCTCCGTATGCCAGAGATAGGAACTCAGTATATTATCCGAGAGGGACAATCTATGGTGGCGGTCCTGAATTTTTCGATGGAGTTAATGGTGGGGGCGAATTATATTATGGAGACATTTCAATCGAAGGAGCCGACCCTCGGACGTTCCAATATATTGGCAATGATTATGCCATAGATAAAGAACACATGTATTATAGAGGAGAGTGCATACCATGGGATGAAGACATTATCAAGAAACCCTCAGGCAATCCAAAATAAAAATACCCAATAAAATACCAAGAGAACGACAGCGATGCTTAGAACCCACCCATACGAATACACCTACGACGAGGACGGACGGCTGACTTCCGACGCAAACAAGTCAATCACTTCTATCAGCTATAACGCAATCGGGTTGCCGTCCGAAGTCAAGTTCGACGACGGCTCTTCGATAACCAACTGCTACTCAGCCGACGGCATGCTGCTGCAGAGGGTGCATAAGGAGCCGACACTCACTATCTTACCGTTCGCCAACTGGCCTATAATCATCAATCCGCCAAGACCACTATATAAGGAAACCACAATGGATTACATCGGTCCGCTGACGTTCACTTCAGGATTTAAGTCGCGCATCGACACGCCCAATGGCTTCATTGCATCAGGCACCATACAATATTATGTCAGGGACTATCAGGGCAATGTGCGGCAGGTGACCGATGCCGACGGCAGAGTCGAACAGGACAACCACTATTATCCTTACGGTATGCTGATGGACGAGAGCAGCGACATAATCGCCTCCGCCCGCGGGTATAGCGGCAACAGCTTCAACCCCTATCTCTACGGCTCGAAGGAATACCTCACCACCGGCGGAACAAACCTCTTCTACTTATAGTGAATGGCATAGATAGTGTAATAGAAACAAAGGACAGTGGCATTTTAGAAAATAAAATCTTTATGAGAAATATAATTGTATCTTTGACTATATTATTCCTGACGTTTTTGGGCTCTTTTTTTGTTCCATTTTCAATCACTATAAATGAGCCAAAACATAATCCCTATATTGAAGGGAATGACACGTTGCAAATAAATGTACCAACGATAGACATTAATAATTCAAAAATTACACTATATATCAAATTATCTACTGATGATTATCGTTTCTTGCCTGAAGGTCTTTCATGGAAACGGAATTTTTATCACAAAGTGTACTATACCTCCAATTCTGAAGATATTGACCAAATCATAAAATCAATGAAAGCCATAATAACCTATGGAGATATCGCAACTGCTACAAGTGAAATTATTATTGCGCGCAACGACAGCACCATATTGCATTCAGACATAGTAATTGATTGTGTAAGTGGAATACAGGATGGCGACAAATTCGGTTATTGTAAAATTATTGATAACAATCGTTTCTTAGAGGCCATTTCTAAAATGAAGCCTTACTATTTTCCAATATTATACCTTAAATAAAACTGCTGTTTATATGGATGCATATTATCGGACAATAACATGAAAGACGTCTACCTAAACTAATGATTAATTGTACTTAATTCATTCGTGTAACAATAGAAGATTATGAACTACACTAATAAGAAGGTCAAATGAAAATGCGATACAGATTAATTATTGGTATATTATTTATGGTTTCAATGGATTTAGCCGCTCAAGGGTTAGTGGAGATGAATGTTCTCGAATATCCATTTATGACCGATATCGCATACTTTATCGGACAAACTGACCATGATATAATATTTCCACAATATGATAAGCCTCGATATGAAACTGAATATAGATTTGATATTGATTGGGGAAATTTTTCTATGATGGGAAGTAAATCATTTTGCGCTAATGGCTCATATTCTATATGCGTATCTTTGGAAACTGGTGAAGCCCCTTATTTTTTTGAAGTTTATGGAATACGCTTCCATACCTATTATAACCTTGTGCCTTATTTCGATAGTTGTAACCGCAAAAAGATAAACAAGAGAGGATTCATAAACGAGAAGGCGTGGTTTTACTATTACTGGTTTTTTGAAGTAAAGGACGGCAAAGTGATTGATGCAGTTTACTTTTACGAACCCGTCGACGACGGCTTTGAAGAATGTGATGTATATGATTTAATCCATAATGAATATATTCCATACAAAGAATGGAAATCAAGAATTCATCCCGAAAAATAATCTTGATAAAGCGACATTAACCGCCTAAAGACTGCCATCATATTCGTTCTAATTTCAACCTTCGACTGCATAATTCCCTGTTTTGTTAAATTGTGTGCGTGTTGATTGAAATAATTCTCTGATAATTTGGAGGAAAGATAAAAAAGACGTAACTTTGCAAGCGATTTAATAAATCTCAACTTTTTAATTAATAATCAAACGTTTAACCCAATGAAGTACGAAACCGTTTTCATTTTAACTCCCGTTTTGTCTGATGCTCAGATGAAGGAAGCGGTAGAAAAGTTCAGCAAGGTGCTCACCGATAACGGTGCTGCCATCGTGAACACTGAAGAATGGGGTCTGCGCAAGCTCGCTTATCCTATCGACAAAAAATCGACCGGCTTTTATTGCCTTATCGAATTCGATGCTGACCCCACTATCGTTAAGAAACTCGAAACAGCTTATCGCCGTGACGAACGCGTGATCCGTTTCCTCACCTTCCGTCTCGACAAATACGCTGCCGAATACGCTGCTAAGCGTCGCAGCCTCAAAGCCAACAAAGATAACGCACCTAAAGAAACTAAGGAGGACTAAATCATGGCACAGGCACAATCAGAAATCCGCTATCTTACTCCGATGTCTGTCGACGTCAAGAAGAAAAAATACTGCCGTTTCAAACGCAGCGGTATCAAATATGTTGATTACAAAGACCCCGAATTCCTCAAGAAATTCCTCAACGAACAGGGCAAAATTCTTCCCCGTCGTATCACAGGCACTTCTTTGAAATTCCAGCGTCGTGTGGCTCAGGCTGTTAAGCGTGCTCGTCACCTTGCTCTTCTGCCCTACGTTGCTGACCTTATGAAATAACTTAAAAGCTAAGGAATTAACTATGCAGATCATACTTAAAGAAGACGTTCAGGGTCTTGGATACAAGGACGACGTCGTAGAAGTTAAGAACGGTTACGGTCGCAACTACCTTATCCCCCAGGGTAAAGCCGTCATCGCTACTCCCTCGGCTCTTAAGGTGCTTGCTGAAAATCAGCGTCAGCGCGCTCACAAACTCGAAAAAATCAAAGCAGACGCTCAGGCTGCTGCTGCCGCTCTTGAGGGCGTTTCTCTCACTATCGGTGCAAAGACAAGCGCAACCGGCACAATCTATGGCTCGGTTAACGCTATCCAGATTGCCGAAGCTCTCGAAAAACTCGGTCACAACATCGATCGCCGTCAGATTGTAATCAAAGACGCTGTGAAAGAAGTTGGCAAATACAACGCTA
This sequence comes from uncultured Bacteroidales bacterium, assembly GCA_947175535.1. Classification (GTDB taxonomy): domain Bacteria; phylum Bacteroidota; class Bacteroidia; order Bacteroidales; family Muribaculaceae; genus CAG-873. The sequence continues at coordinate 35,846 of CAMWNF010000009.1, read as the reverse complement.
CTATCAACCTCCACAAAGAAGTTTCGGTTGAAGTGCCTTTCGAAGTTGTAGCAGAATAAATTCGATTATATACTCATGAAAAAAGCTCGTCTTTTGTGGACGAGCTTTTTTTATAAGTATCTCAGAGACTTAACGGTCCTGAGTCAGCGATACGATGAGTTCCTTTGCATCTTCGGGGTCAACGTTGATGTTGACTTTGCCTTCGCGGGCAAGCCAGCCGAGTGCTGCATAGATTTCTTTTTCTTTCAGTTTCGTGATTTTTTTGAGCTGTTTGATGCCGAGTGCATCAGCTTCATTAAGTGCGGTCCACACGCTTCCTGCGCTGGTGCCGATAAATTCAATAGTCATAATTATAAAATTTAGATATAATTTTCTGTCGCAAATATAATGCTTTTATCTGTAAAACAATTCGTTTGAGAATTTGTTTTCTGATAATAACACTTTGAGCGACAATGAGAGAAAAATAATTTACAATTGTGATTGCCGATTTGCGGGATTGTCGTAATTTTACAATACAATAAATCGAAATCGATAAATGGACGGAACAGTCATAAGAAATACAGGCTCACACTATGTCGTCGAACTCGACGGCGGAGAAGAAATAAGCTGCAAAATCAAAGGAAATTTTCGGATAAAAGGCATACGCACCACCAATCCCGTTGCTGTAGGTGACCGCGTGACCGTAGGCGAGCCGGCTCCTGACGGAACAGCTTTTATAACAGCAATCAAGCCTCGCAAGAATTACATCATACGCCGCGCAAGCAATCTGTCAAAGGAGTCTCATATAATTGCGGCTAATATCGACCAGGCTCTTTTGGTCGTTACGTTGGTCGACCCTCCGACTGCCACAACTTTCATCGACCGTTTTCTTGCAACAGCCGAAGCATATTCTGTTCCCGCTATTATCGCAATAAATAAAATCGACTTGCTTACGGGCGAGGATGATATTGAACTGAAGGAGGCGGTCAGCTATCTGTATCGCTCTATCGGCTATAAGGTCTTTGCTCTGTCGGCAAAGACTGGCGAAGGTCTTACGACGCTGAAGGACGAGCTTGTCGGAAAGGTAACATTATTTTCAGGAAATTCAGGAGTCGGTAAATCATCTCTTATCAACGACTTGATTCCCGGACTCGATTTGAAGACCGCTGCTATTTCCGCGGCTCACGGCACAGGTATGCATACAACGACTTTCTCCGAAATGTTCCATCTTCCCGAAGGAGGAAGCATAATTGATACGCCCGGAGTGAGAGGGTTCGGGACTGTCGATTTCGAACGCAATGAGGTCGCCCATTACTTTCCCGAGATATTCGAGAAGTCGGGAGAATGCCGTTTCAATAACTGCACCCACACATGTGAGCCTGGATGCGCTGTGCTTCGGGCGGTCGAAGATGCCGAAATAGCCGCATCGCGCTATGCTTCATACCTCAGCATCCTTGAGGATGCCGATGAAAGCAAGTATCGTGAAGGTTACAAATAGAAGCTGGATTGTTTACGCTTTGCTTAATCGGCTGTAGAGGTAAATCGCGATAATCGTATAGAGGATATTTGGAATCCACATCGCGATGAACGGCGAAGTCAGTCCCGACATTGCGAAACTTTTCGTCACGGTCATGAACAGGATATAGCTGAAACTCAGCACGAGTCCGATGCCGATATTCAGACCAAGTCCGCCTTTGACTTTTTTCGATGATATCGCCATGCCGATAACTGTCAGAATGAATGCAGCGGCAATCATGGCATAACGTCGTTGATATTCCACTTCGAACGATTTGATGTTTCCGACGCCTCGCGCTTTCTGTCGGTCGATATATTCGGCAAGAGCGGGCGTCGTCATTTTTTCATAATCCTTGTCCGAGATAAGGAAGTCTCTCGGCTCGAATGGTATGATGGTATCGAGCTTGCTGCCTTTTGTTATATACTCGCGGTTGTCGCGGAAGTCTCTTATGATATAGTCGCGTATCTGCCAGTTATAGAGCGTATCCCATTTGATGGTCTGGGCGGTAAGTCGCGACGTTATTTCTTTTCCGTCGAACGACTCGAGCGAGAACCGCGACCCCATCTTGGTGATATTGTCATAGCGGCTCATATATGCTATCTGCCCCGGTGAGACCATCAGCATTATGTTTGAGCCGTAGTCGACACGCTTGTTTTTTACATAAGTGTTCTGATAGTCTATTCGTTTGATGTTTGCCGGAGGGATTATGTAAGCGTCAAGTGTGTAAGTCAGCGCAGCGATTATAAGAGCCGAGAACAGATATGGTCTCAACAACCGTCTATAGCTCATGCCGGTCGATAGCATAGCGATGATTTCGCTGTTGCCGGCGAGTTTCGAGGTGAAGAATATTACGGCTATAAAGGTGAAGAGTGGAGAGAACTGATTGGCGAAGTAGGGAAGGAAGTTGATGAAGTAATCGACAACAGTCGCTTTCAGCGGAGCTTTCAGAAAAGAGTCGAGTTTTTCATTGATGTCAAACATCACCACAATCGCCAGCAGCAGCACTATAGCGAAAACATAGGTGCCGAGAAATTTACGGATAATATAGCGGTCGAGGATTTTGAACATCTTTTATCCTTACTTATAGGCGGCGCATAACTCGTTCGACCATTTCGGTTTTCCAAGATTTGAAATCGCCTTCGATTATATGACGGCGAGCTTCGCCGACAAGCCACAGATAAAATGCGAGATTATGGATTGATGCTATCTGCATGGCAAGCAACTCTTGTGAAATGAACAGGTGGCGGACATATGCTTTTGAATATACACGGTCGACATAGCTCGGACCGTCGGGCTGCAGGGGCGTGAAATCGTCAGCCCATTTCTTGTTGCGCATGTTCATCGTGCCATCCGGCGTGAATATCATGCCGTTGCGACCGTTGCGGGTTGGCATTACACAGTCAAACATGTCGACTCCGCGGTCGATTGCTTCCAGGATATTAGCCGGTGTACCGACTCCCATCAGATAGCGCGGCTTGTCTTTGGGAAGTACATCGTTGACCACTTCAATCATCTCATACATGGCTTCTGCCGGTTCGCCCACAGCCAGACCGCCGATAGCGTTTCCGTCAGCTCCGAGCGAAGCGACGAATTCCGCTGATTCGCGGCGCAGGTCAGGGTAGGTGACGCCCTGCACAATCGGGAAATATGCTTGCGAATGACCATAAAGCGGTTCGGTCTCGCAGAAATGCTTCCAACCGCGTTCGAGCCAATGTTTCGTAAGGTCAAGCGACTTGCGGGCGTATGCTCGGTCTGCCGTTCCCGGTGGGCATTCGTCGAGAGCCATCATTATGTCAGACCCGATTATACGCTGTATGTCGACGACGTTTTCCGGTGTGAAAAGATGCTTGGAACCGTCGATATGACTGCGGAAGTGAGCGCCTTCGGAAGTCAGTTTGCGGTTCTCGCTCAATGAAAAGACCTGAAATCCACCGCTGTCGGTGAGAATTGGTCGTTCCCAGCCATTGAACTTGTGAAGCCCTCCTGCCTGACGGATTATTTCCATGCCGGGTCGGAGATAAAGATGATATGTATTGCCGAGAATAATTTGGGCTTTGATGTCGTCGCGCAGCTCGTGTATATGCACACCTTTTACCGAACCGAGCGTGCCGACAGACATAAAAATCGGAGTCTCGATTTTGCCGTGATCGGTGGTTATTGTTCCGGCTCGCGCATTACTGTCAGGTGCTGTTGCGATTAGCTTGAAATCCATTTCTCGGAGTCGCTCAGTGATAAGATTTAGAACAGACGGGCAGGGTAGGTGCCGTCGGCGTGAAGTTCGGCAAGTTTCTCGACTACCATCTGGCGGTCTTCGGGATAAGTGACGCCGAACCAGCGGGCATGAGTATCAAGCACACTGACGGTCGCTTCTCCGTTGCGTATCAGTTTATCGACAACCGAGGGAATGAAAAATTCGCTCTTCGGAGTCTCGATGTATTTGTCGAGGAAACGACGGAACTCGCGTTTCGAATAGTCGAAGTAGTCAGGAGTAAGTCCCCAGAAATTCATCGATACGAGTGTGTCGGGTTCGAGATATTTTGTCGAACCGTCGCTTTCATCCACAAAAGATATTTTATGCTCAGGGTCGAAACTGATTGCGCGGCGTTCGACAACTTTTGTCAGCTTGCCGTTTTCTGTAGTGCAGACGCCGCGTGAAACCGACCCGTTTTCGGTCATCGTATTTCCTACACGGAAACCGACCATGCAGTATTCGCCGGGTTTACGGTCTTCGCGGCTGAGCTCTTCAGCTATCACTTCGAAGGCGTGTCGGCTGTAGAAGTCATCGGCATTTATGACGGCGAAAGGTTCGCGGATAGTGTCGGAGCTCATCATGATAGCATGGTTGGTGCCCCAAGGTTTCTCGCGTCCTTCGGGCACGGTATATCCTTCGGGGAGAGCATCGATGCTTTGGAATACAACATCGACAGGTATGGAGTTTTCGTACTTGCTGAGTACTTTTTTGCGGAAGTCGTCTTCAAAATCATGGCGGATAACGAAAACAACTCGTCCGAATCCGGCGCGCATTGCATCATAGACAGAGTAGTCCATAATAGTTTCGCCTGATGGACCGACTCCGTCGAGTTGTTTCAGACCGCCGTAGCGGCTTCCCATTCCTGCAGCGAGCACTAAAAGAGTAGGTTTCATAAAATAGAATTAGCTTATTCGTTCTGCAAAGTTAGCTATAATAACCTTACGAAGCAAATTGCCCGTATATTCGGTTAATCCGCAGAAAGGAATATAGTCAGATAAATTTGCTCATTAATATAAATATAACTATCTTTGTCCTTGAAAAGGTGGTGATGCACTATAGTGTTAATACTTGAAAAGGTGGTGATATTATAGAACTAAAAGCTTTGAAAAAGTAGTTTTATATCATGAAAAGAAAAATATACAATAAGATATTACAATGGAAACATCAATGGAACGGACGTTCCGCATTGCTTGTTGATGGAGCAAGACGTATCGGGAAAAGCTGGATTGTCGAAGAATTCGGCAAAAATGAATATGAGTCCTATATCATAATTGATTTCAACAATGTCAAGGTTGAAATAATTGAATTGTTTGAAAATTATCTCGCAGATCTTGATACTTTTTTCATGAGGCTCAGTCTATATACTGGAGTGAGACTATATCCAAGAAAATCATTGATTATCTTTGATGAAGTTCAGATGTATCCCAAGGCGAGAGCTGCCATAAAATACCTTGTAAAAGATGGTCGCTATGATTATATCGAGACTGGATCACTGGTCAGTATAAATCACAATGTCAAGAATATAGTCATACCAAGTGAGGAAGTCCGGCTAAATATGTATCCAATGGATTTGGAAGAGTTTATGTGGGCTTTAGGACAAGATATGTTGTTTGACTTTGTAAAACAACAGTTTAAATCAAAGTCTCCGCTTGGGCAGGTGCTACATCGAAAGATGATGGATATGTTACGGACATATATGCTTGTGGGCGGAATGCCTCAGGCCGTGTTAAGTTTTGTGGAACACAAGGATATGAGAGAAGTTGATGCTATAAAACGAAATATATTGGCTCTCTATCGTAACGACATCAGTAAGTACGCAGGGCGTTCAGCGCCTAAAGTAACAAGAGTATTCGATAATATACCCGGAATGCTAAATCAACATGAAAAGCGTTTCCGACCGTCAAAAGTCAGAAACGGGGCTAAGATGAAAGATTTTTCTGAAACAATGTTTTGGTTAGATGAAAGTCGTGTAGTTAATTTTTGTTATAACACTACCGAACCTTCTGTCGGATTGGCCTTGAATAAGGATGAGTCCAAAGTTAAACTATATATGGCTGATACAGGTTTGCTTGTGTCATTGGCTTTTGGCGCCGGCGAATTGGAACAAGAGGGTATTTATGAGAAAATATTGCGCGGAAAACTTGAATTTAATAAAGGTATGCTTGTTGAAAATCTGGTCGCTCAGTTGCTTCGGACTGCTGGACATCCTCTATTTTATTATACCTGTTCAGCACGTGACAACGCAGATGACAGGATGGAGATAGACTTCCTTATTCGTAAAGAAGAAGTTACGAGCCGTCACAATATAAGTCCCATAGAGGTTAAATCTTCAGCCAGATATACTTTGACATCGTTGGAAAAATATAATCATAAGTTTCATAATTACCTTGGTAAATCATACGTAATACATTCCAAAGACTTAGAGATAAAAGATGGACTTACCTATCTTCCTCTATACATGACCGGACTACTTTGACAAAGTAAATACGCGGTCTGTTGCATTGTTATTTAGACCTTTTATTTGATTATGGCGGAGGGGGCGCCGGATTGAGCACCGACTTCGTTTCCGCGTTGTACCTTTTTGCCATAGCCGACTGTATAAGCTACAGACAGGTTAAGACTGCGATGGGCTGAGGGATTGTAAAACTGTTGATGTTCGCTGAACAGCGGAGTTGATCTTTCCCAGATTTCAGAATTTCAACCTTTGTTGAAGAGATTTCAAAAGATATGCCGAATTCGCTGATGAAATATTATCGTCATACATCTATATAAACCTTAACTTTCGATTTTCCTAACCCCAAAAATAAGATTTTTATAAAAAAGACTTCAAGGATTTCCCAAAGGCTTAATGATTGTGGTATGTAAGATAATGTTCCTGTTCAGATGCGGTCGAGGACGGTGGCGACGAGGTCGCGGATGCCTGATTTGTAGTTTGGATTGGCTACGGTGTTGAAGCGGTTTGCGATAATCGAGCAGACTGTCATCGCTTTATGTCCCATCAGTTTTCCGAGACCCTGAAGGGGGGCGCTTTCCATTTCGTAGTTGGTGATTTTGCGGCCGTTATGTTCGAAAGCTTCGATGCGACGGTTCAAGTCGGGGTTGGCAAGCGGCAGGCGAAGTTCGCGGCCCTGCGGCCCATAAAAGCCGACGGCTGAAATCGTGTTGCCACGCACCATGTCATCGCCTCCTATGCGCCTGACGAGTTCAGGGTCTGCGTCAACGACGTATGGCTTCGCCCACAGAGGATTCCAATCTGTGTGTTTGCACAGGGCATGCTCGAAATCGAGGTCTGCAACATCGTTGCGTCCGGCATAATAATTTAGCACGCCGTCGAAGCCGATTGCCTTCTCTGCAATGACAGGTGTGCCAAGAGAGAGCTCGGGCTGAAGAGCTCCGGAGGTGCCTATACGGACGAGTGTCAGTGAACGCTTTTCGTCGCGCACCTCGCGAGTCTTGAAATCTACATTTGCGAGGGCGTCGAGTTCGTTGATTACTATATCGATATTGTCAGGTCCGATGCCATGGCTCAGACACATTATTGGTTTGCCTTTATATGTTCCGCCGATGGTATGAAATTCTCTTGATGATACTTCAAAAGTCTTGGTGTCGAAAAATTCGGCTACCATATTGACGCGCGCCGGATCACCGACGAGGATAACGCGGTCGGTCAACTGTTCGGGGAGAAGATGGAGATGAAATACGGAGCCGTCTGAGTTGATTATGAGTTCTGATGCCGGGATTATTCTTTTCGTCATGGTCTGAGGGGTATTAGTTTATGAATAAAACGTTATGGAGGGAGTGAAAGTTGGCTTTAAGAGTGATTTGTAACAGCAAAGCGACCGCCGGGCAGAGTTATTATCATATCGCTCATTTCCATTTCGAACAGCATTGCGCTGAGCCTATGATACGGTAATCCGAGTCCGACGCAGATATCGTTGACCGTATGGTCAGGATGTGAGATGATGTAGTCGGCAACTGTCTTCTGCTCGGAAGTCATTTCAAATTCAATGTCAGTCTGGACGCATTCGGGCTTTTTGGCAGTCCAGTTAAGAGCTTCAATCAAATCATCTGCAGAACGGATGATGGAGGCGGTCTGTCGTGCTATCAGTTCGTTGCATCCACGGCTGTATGTGTCGGTAGTGCGTCCGGGCACAGCCATGACTTCGCGATTGTAGGCATTGGCTATGCGCGCCGTTGACATGGCACCGCCTTTTGTGTCGCTTTCTACGACAATGACAGCGTCAGCAAGAGAGGCAACGATGCGGTTTCGTGCAAGAAAATTTCCTTTGTGGATAGCTGCGTCAGAAGTGTATTCCGTAACGATGGCACCGCCTTCGCCGACTATCTTCGCGGCAGTCGCGCGATGGTCGGCAGGATATATTGTGTTAAGTCCGTGCGCCACTACTGCAACCGTGGGAACGGCGTTATCGAGGGCCGCCCGATGTGCTGCGACATCGATACCGTAAGCCAGTCCGCTTATGACAACCAAACTGTCGAGCGATGATGCCAAATCGGCTATGAGATGCTTAACGAAGTCAAGACCGTAAGGCGTGGCGTGACGAGTGCCGACAACTGATATAGTATGAAGGCTGTCGAGGTTTGCCGGACCTATCGAGTAAATCATGGAAGGAGCGTCGTCGCATTCGCTTAGCCTGCGGGGGTATCTGTCGGAATCAATGAAGTTTGCGGATATGTTTTTTTGTCTGATGAACTCTGCTTCAGAGCGGGCAGCATCGAGCAATGCCTGTCTATAGGTATTGTCGCATAACCTGGAGTCTATTCCTGTCGAAGCTGCCAGCGCCGTGGTTGACAGAGTGAAAAAGTTTTCAGGAGAACCGACAATGCCGAGCAGTCGCGTAGCGGTCGAGTGATTTATGCCTTTAATTTTTGAAAAGGCAATCCGCGCAACGAGAGGGTCGATAGTTTCGGTCATGGCAGCCAAATTCAGTCAAGATATTCCTTAAATGCTTCGGCGAGAACTTCGCCACGGCTCAGCCGACCGTTTTCGATGCAGGCAACGCTCACTTTTGCCATAACAACGGGTGTTCCGTCGATTTTGTAAATGTCCTGCTCAAAAATAAAAATCGGACCGCGTCGTCTGAGGTTAAGTTTGCTGACAAAGTGTTCGCCGAGTGTCAGAGGTGTCTTATAGTCGATTTCAACTCTCGAAAGCACCGGGTCGATGCCGTCAAGGTGCATCCGGCGGAAAGATAGACCGGCGGACTCGCAGAACTCGTGTCGGGTGTGCTCAAGATAATGCAGATAGTTGGCATTGTTGACAATACCTTCCACATCGACTTCATAGTCGCGCACCTTCATAGGCAGTTCGAATATATATTTCTTATCTTGCATAGTTTATCATGCTTTTTTCGTGGCAGTCTTTTGACGCCTTTCTGACAAAATCCATGTCGAGATATCTCGGTCCGCTTCCTCTTTTTATAGGAAAAGCCTTGCGTTTCTTAGAGAGGGACTCCTCGGCTGCCGCAGATTTATATCCAGGAAGAAGCGGACGCATGTTGTCAGGGACGTAGTCTACTGTCGCAGCCTCGACTATGGCGCAAGGAGGATAGCCGAGAGCTGTCCACATAACACCGTCGTTTTTTCCATCCAGTTCTATGACAACCGATGCTGTCGAAATATTGCGTGGAATAAAGTCCTGGTCGACTACCCAGCGGGCAGTGTCGGCGAGTACGTCGTAACCGAGCAACGAATGATAATATGAGCGGCTTACCCCTTCGGTGAAATCAGCCGGCGTCAGTTCTCCGGATTTTATTTTATCAGCGAGAAGATGAGACGCATTGTCATAGCGTATATATCCGTAACCGTCGGTTTCGTTGCCTGAAAATGAAAAATTAGTCCTTATTATCACTCCGTCAGGAGCGTCGGCAAGGTCAAATTTCGTAAAATTATAATCGTCAGTCTCGAAATAAGCTCCGTTTCCGGCTGCGTCGATTACACCGAAATTTGCCTGTACGCCAAGTGGTTTAGGCAAAGTGAGTAGCAAATGCTCGAAATCGTTGACCGACGAGCATTGGCGCAGAGCCGCTGTCATAACTTCGCCTTCGCGGTCTTTGTAAACGGTTGTATCGGGGGCAAGATTGTAGGAAGCTGTATTCATAATAGCAAATCCCGCATCGTTCATCCCCATCCATGCTTCCTTTAATAAAGAATCGCCGGCATTGAACAGAGCCACATAGCCGTGAGTGTCACCGCTTGCTGGGACACGTTCGACAAAATTGCTCTCACATCCAGTGTCACGGTGTTTCCAGAGCATAGGTCGCCCTGATGCGGAGGCTTTGCCGGCGACAATTGCTGAGGTACAAGCCTCAATACTCATTGTCTGAGCAAATAGGGTAATAGCCGAGAGTATTAATGCTATGCGCTTTATCATCTTAGACTTATTCGTTTGCCGGACCGAGAAGGATAATCGCGCCGGTGGCAGAGTCCATAAGTAATTTCGACGGTTGCTTTTTGTCTGAGAATAATTTGGGGTCGAGACCGAAGGTCACTCCAAGCTGAGACAGACCGATTTCTTCACGGGCAATAGTGTTGCCTTCATAGGTCAGTGAAATGACAGCCCTGCCGGGAATATTATAAGCCAGACCGCCTTTGGGGAAAGTTCTGGGTTCGCCTTTCTCGTTAACAGGTAAGCTGCCTTGCTCAAGAATGTCGACCGATATATAGATGGGTGCGCCGGAGAGGTTGTTTGCATCTACAACGCCGTCGACCGGAGACAGACGGGCGAATATCTCATTGTTGATGCTTTCGCTGTCGGGCTCGAACGTTACGGTCGAGACTGTAGTGTAGGTCTTGCGTGTACCGGTGAACATAGCGGTAAGCGCGGCTTCCTGAGCGGCGAGATTATCGAGCGCGAGTTGAAGCGACTTTCCGTCGGGAGGAGTGTTGTCGGCCTGTCCTGAAATTAAGTCGGAGCGAGATTCGCGCAACTCAAAAATGCGTTGGGCGGCAAGATCGGCGCGTTTCGACAGAGAGGAGCCGAGAGTCATTTCCTGAGTTACTGCCTGAGCCGCGGCAGGGGTTTCGAGAGGAGTGGGAGCGGCAGCCACGGGTTTGGGAAGGTCAGGAACATTGGCGGCTGGTAATTTGTCGGTGTTGACAGCAACCGGACAATTATTGTCTGCAAGAATAATATATGGAGTTGCCCCCGCCTTGAACTGGACGAGCCAGCGGTTGTCGTTGTCGGCGACACCGCGCGGAGTCAGAGTGACACTCTTTATCGTCACTTTCTGGAGAGGTTTCTTAATCGCGTCGTTGATGCCGAGTTTCAGACCTGCATAATTATAAAATTCGCCGGGAGTCAGACGAGTGTGTTCAGCCTCGATTGTAACGTCGACCAGTGTTCGGGGCAGAGAATATATGAGTCCATATTCGTTGGCTTTAGTCGCAGTCAGACGTTGGGTGGTCTGCGCGTTACCGTTATGCACGCAGCCGAATAGAGCGGCTGCCAGTAATGATACTTTGAAGATTGATTTCATAATCGGTGTTATTGTTGCATGATTGATTTTATCGCCCGTCCGATATTATCGGCTACGTCTTCAGCACAGACTCCATATGTTCCGTGTTCTTCTTCTGCGATACGCCCGGCGATGCCGTGGATATATACAGCGGCTATAGATGCTATCTCAGGTTTAAGTCCCTGAGCCATCAGTCCCGCCATCAGTCCTGTCAGAACATCACCGGAACCGGCTGTCGCAAGTGCCGGTGTTCCCGACGAGTTGTAGAATACTTTCCCGTCAGGACGAACTGTCGCGGTGTAATAACCTTTCAGGACTATTATCACTTTGTAAATTTTTGACACTTCTATCGCTTTCGCGAGTCTTGCCGATGAAGACGGCTGAGGACCGAACAGTCTGTCAAATTCGCCTGCATGGGGTGTCAGAATCGATAGGGTCGGAAGATAGTCGAGCAGTGTCGGTTTTATCGAAATGCAATTGAGTGCGTCGGCATCAAGGATGACCGGACGATTATTAGCCGATGCGATTTTGAGGAAATTCTCAAGGGCATGGAGCGTAGCATCTGAGGTGCCAATGCCAGGTCCTATTGCGACTGACGAATAGTTGTGTGTAAGCTCTATTTTCTCAATTGCACGTTCACCTTTGTCGCTTTCGTAGAGTGCTGACGGAACGCCGGACTGCATAATCTGAAAGGCGCATTTGGGCGCATGACAAATCACTCTGCCGCATCCCGACCTGACAGCTGCTCTTGTGGCAAGAAGTGCAGCTCCGACCATTCCGTAAGAACCAGCAAATATAATGGTGCTACCGTAATCTTTTTTTGAAGAATCGAATGAACGGGGTTTCAGACGACGTGATATATTTGATGCCTCGATTAGAAAATGAGAATTTCGCGTGCGTTTTATCGAAGCCTGACTCGGAGTGGGACCGATGACTTTCCACTGACCGACAAGTTCGATATTCTCATTTATGAAAAATGATAATTTCGGCATTAACACAGTCAGTGTTAAATCGGCATGAATAATCTTGCTGTTTATTAGCCCCGACATCGGATTGCCGGGTAATCCTGAAGGAGAGTCAACAGCGATTATGCGTGCGCCCGAGTCATTAATCAGGGTTACAAGATTCTGGTAACCGCGGGCAAGAGGTCCGCTTATGTTGCTTCCAAAAAGAGCGTCGACAACGAGCATTCCGCTGTCGAGTTCAGGCATCGAGAAGCGCGTGCCTGTCACTTCGGTCAGGTTTGTCTCACGCGAGGAATCTTTGAAGTGTAAGCGGGCAGTTTCACACTCCGGAGTCAGACGGTTCAGCCCGAAAAGAAAAGCATAGGGCTTGTATCCATGGGCGATGAGTGTGATGCCGGCTGACAATGCATAAGCACCACAGTCGTCGGGTCCTGCAAAAATAATGATAGGGGTAGAGGTGTCATGAACCGCCATGATTGTGTCTGCGATATCTTTGCCGACAGCCTCAATCATGTCCATCTTCGTCATGCCGTATTCGGCAAGCGTAAGTTCCTCTAAATTATTTATGTCTTCCTGCGAAAATAGTTTCATAGATACTGTGCCGCAACCGCTCCTTGATGCGTCAGTGGAGTAGGATATATAAGCATTACAAAATTAATGAAAATATCAGTCCCGCCAAATATGAGAATTTGTTTTTGTAGCATCGAAAATCACTATACTACTGCAAAAGATGCTCAAAATGTTAAATTTTGTCAAATATGGAAGATTTTTATTTGGAAAATTATGTTGTATAACATAAAAAGTATAACTTTGCATCAGTTTTTCATGGTATTAGATTTAAGGTAAGAAGATTATTCGTCGTGATGACGGATAATTTTTTTGTTATTACAACAGTCCTTAAAGATAAGCAAAGAGCGTGGACATATCAAATATGCTCACGCTCTTATTTTTATATTACGAATTGCGTTATTATTATTAACTGAGAGCGGATATCAATCCTTCGATAGTGAGAGACTGCTGTTCGCCTGTGGCGAGATTTTTGAGCGTCATCATATTTTGGGCAATCTCACTTTCTCCAATAATACCGACAAAGGGAATATGCATCGAGTCGGCATAACCGAGTTGTTTTTTCATTTTTGCGGACTCGGGATAAAGTTCGGCTGATATTCCTGCGTCACGGAGTCGTTTTATTACTTTAAGGGATGCGTCGGCTTCTTTTTCACCGAAATTGGTGAAAATTATTTTTGAAGCCTCGCGTGTGCCGGCTGGATAGAGGTCGAGGGTATTCAGCACATCGTAGATGCGGTCTGCACCGAACGATATGCCTACGCCAGACAGCCCGGGCATGCCGAACACTCCGGTAAGATTATCATAACGACCGCCTCCGGTTATACTGCCTATTTCGACATCAAGGGCTTTGACTTCGATAATTGTGCCTGTATAATAGTTGAGACCGCGAGCGAGTGATACATCAAGGTCGAGTTCGGCTCTCAGTCCGAGACTGACGGTTGTTGACGCCACAAATCGAAGTTCTTCTACTCCTTTACGGCCTGTCTCATTGCCAGCGAGGACTCTGTCGAGAGCATTGAGCCGCTCTTCAAGAGTTCCGTTGATGGCGAGTATCGGTTGCAGTGAGGAGATTGCCTCTGACGAAAGCCCCCGGTCGGCGAGTTCTTCGTTGACTTTGTCAATGCCGATTTTATCGATTTTGTCAATCGCTACGGTTATATCTATAAGTTTATCGGGTTCGCCGATGACTTCTGCAATGCCGGCGAGGACTTTTCGGTTGTTGAGTTTGATTGCAATGCGTATGCCCAAACGAGCGAATACTTCGTCGATAAGCTGGAGGAGTTCGACCTCGTTATAGAGAGATTCGCTTCCAACCACATCCGCGTCGCACTGATAGAATTCGCGATAGCGTCCTTTCTGGGGACGGTCGGCACGCCAAACCGGTTGAATTTGAAAGCGTTTGAACGGCAACTGCAGGTCGTTGCGGTGCTGAACGACGAAACGGGCGAACGGCACAGTGAGGTCATAACGGAGACCTTTCTCGCAGATTTTAGCAGCGAGTCTGACGGTCTCGTTGTTGTCGATGAGTGAGCGGTCAACACCGTTGAGATAATCGCCGGAGTTGAGTATCTTGAAAAGAAGACGGTCGCCTTCCTCACCATATTTACCCATTAGTGTCGAGAGATTTTCCATAGCAGGAGTCTCTATCTGACGGAAACCGAACAGACGGAAAACAGTGCGGATGGTGTCGAATATATAGTTGCGCTTCGCCATTTCGTCAGGCGTGAAGTCTCGGGTCCCCTTTGGGATAGATGGTTTCTGTGCCATTTTATTGAATTGATTTAACGGCGCAAAATTACATAAAAATTAGTAATTTTGCGATATGGACAAAGGAGAAACATCATTCAGCGACATGCAGACGGTCAAACGCAATTTTTTTGCGATGAGAAACGGTGTGATTGCCGACACGCTCCGTCGCAGCGGCAGTCCGTTCAGAATTATTTTCGGCTTGAATCTTCCGCAAATCAGTGAAATAGCATTGAAATCTCCGCATAGTAGAGAAATGGCAGAAAGTCTATGGGCGAATAAGACGACACGCGAGAGTATGCTCATCGCGCCGATGCTTGTCAAACAAGAAGACTTCACAATAGACGATGCGCGCCGATGGATTGCCGACATACCTGCAGAAGAGGTAGCGGACGTTTTGTGTCTAAAGCTGTTGAAACATTTGGGATATGCAGCTTCTCTCGCCGATGAACTTGCCGGTTCGTCAGACAGAATGGCACGTTACACCGGTCTCAGGCTGAAATTCAATTTATTGAACATTGATGTCAGGGATGCGCTAAGATATGCCGAGAAAGCACTTTCATCGGAGACTGACAAGCGTTGCATCACTCTTGCGGCGCAGCTAAAAGATGAATGTCTCTGGATGCTTGAAGAGGAATAATGTATCAGCCTTGTTTGCGCCATGTCTGGGATAGTCGGTCGCCGAGCCACAATCCGCCGAGTATCATGCAGCAACCGAATATACCGACAATCGAGATGCGTTCGTGGATTGCTATCGCAGAAATCACAAGAGTGAAAATCGACTGTAAATACATGTAATTATTGGCTTTGACCGCACCGACCTGCTTAATGATTTTAGCCCAGAAATAATAAGCTATCATAGAGGCTCCAATGCCGAGGAAGAGCAGGTTGGAGACAACCGCCGGATTATCCATCAGCTCTGCAGGATTGTTGAGCGGCTCGGAAAGCACGAATGGTACAGCGGTTATGACACCATAGAAGAACGTCTTGCGGGTGATAAACCATAAATCGTAAACAACATTTAGCTTGCGGAGTACAAGGCTGTAGACCGCCCAGCTGAAAGCGGCAAGAATAGAAAGTATGTCGCCGAGAGGGCGTATCTGCAGGTTGAAACTACTGTTGAATATCACGCATCCCACGCCCATGAAAGCGATGAATGAGCCGATAAGCATGCCTCGTGACGGTCGTTCGCTTTTATATATGAGTCCGACAAGCAACGATGTTATAAGCGGTGATGTAGAGGTCAAAAGGGAGACGTTGGTTGTGAGTGTGTATTCAAGAGCGGTGTTCTCGGCGAGAAAATAAATCGAACCTCCCGTTATGCCGCATAATGCAAACAAAAGTTCGTCGCGTACGGAGTTTGCCCAAAGCCGCTTGTGACTCATGAAGAGGACGAGAATATAGGCAAGGAAAAAACGGTAGACGTAAATCTCAGCGGGATTCATGCCATTGTCAAGAAGCACTTTGGTAGAAACAAAAGAGCCTCCCCAAATGGCAACGGTTATGATTGCTCCTATGTGACCGAGCACCATAGCCTTCTGACTTTTTGATTTGGAAAAATTGAGCATACTATTATTTCCGGACACTGAGATTTTGTACAAAATTAGTTAATTTTTCCGATTCGCAGCAAACATAAACTATAGTTAATTTGTATTTTTATCATAACGGTAATATACCGAATAAAACAGAAATATAACATTCAAATAAATAAAACTCATGAAAGTATTGAAATTCGCAGGAATAGCGCTTATAAGCGTATCACTGCTCGTAGGTGAGACATCATGTTCGACAATGACAAATACAGGTAAGGGCGCTTTAATCGGTGGCGGCGGCGGTGCGGCTGTCGGCGCAGGTCTCGGCGCGCTGATTGGCGGTGGCAAAGGTGCGGCTATCGGCTCGGCTATCGGAGCAGCTGTCGGAGCAGGTGCCGGAACGCTTATCGGTAATCGTATGGACAAACAGCAGAAGGAACTGCAGGAACAACTTGCCAATCAGGCTAAAGTCGAAGAAACTACTGACCAGAACGGTCTGCGTGCAATCAAGGTGACATTTGACGGCGGCATTCTTTTCCCGACAGGAAAATATACACTTAACGCACAGGCACAGGCTGACCTTTCGCGTTTCGCCCAGTCGCTTATTCAGAATCCCGGCACGGATGTGCAGATACTCGGTTTCACTGATAATACAGGCTCGTTTGCCGTCAATGAAAAACTTTCAAACGAACGTGCAGGTGCTGTATTGAGCTACCTTGTAAATAGCGGAGTGTCACCCACACGTCTGACAGCCAAGGGAATTCCGATGGCAGATTATGTAGCATCGAATGACACGGCTGCAGGTCGTGCACAGAACCGCCGCGTTGAAATCTATATTACAGCAAGTAAAGAAATGATTCAGCAGGCTGAAGCAGGAACACTGCATTAAGCAAATAAACATATAAGAATTATAGGCGTTGTGTCTGAACCAGGCATAACGCTTTTTTATGCTATAATAAGTTCGCGGAGTATTGCATCGCTGCGGAACCAAGCGGCTTCGGAAATCCTCAGCCGCCCTATTTCGTTAGTGATAATCTGACCATTGGCGATAAACGGTTTTACGGCATTATTGAGGTATTCAGCACGCTCAGGTGTCAATTCTGAAAAATCGAGACCGTCGGCAGTGCGGAGCGCTGTTATCAACAAATCATTGAAACGTTCGTCTTCGGTTTCTTCGTCAACGACTGTTATTGAGGCTGAGTCGATATATTCTTTGAGCTTGCCGGGATTGAAACGCCTGGTCTTTCCATCATAACTATGTGCACCTGGACCGAGTCCGAGATAGGGAGTGCCTGTCCAATATGAAGAATTATGTCGTGAACGCATGCCGGGCAGAGAAAAATTCGATATCTCATAATGTTCATATCCCGCATCGGCAGTAGCTCGGCACAAGTTGGAATACATTATTTCAAGCGTTTCATCATCGGTAGGGGTAACTTTTCCGGCACTCATACGTACATGGAGAGCGGTGCCCGGTTCATAAGAAAGACAGTATGCCGAAATATGAGGCAAACGGTAATCAAGAAGCCGTTTCAGCGAATCTTGCCATGACATAAGAGACTGTCCCGGCAGTCCATATATCAGGTCGCACGATATATTATTTATACCACCTTCAAGCAGCATGTCCAAAGCTTTCATTACATCGGCTGCGCTGTGACGGCGACGGATTGCATGCAATTCATTATCATCGAATGACTGTATGCCCATACTGATACGATTTATTCCGATGTCGCGCCAAGCCTTTATACGCTCCGCGGTTACATCCTCGGGATTGACCTCAATTGTAAATTCTTCTGCGTCAGACATGGGCAATGCCTTGCAGAGACGAGCAAGTTTGGCAGGGTCGACTATGGATGGAGTGCCACCACCGATATAGACAGTCGTGAATGGAGCGGTTATTTCGTCTCTCCTTAATTCATATTCGCGCGCCAGTGCATCAAGGAGTGCATCAAGTCGGGCGGTCTGTGGCATTGAATAGAAGTCACAGTAGATGCACTTGCTATGGCAAAAAGGAATGTGGATGTAAAGCCCTGCCATATGGTTATATCATCAGAATTCAGGCACTGTACGACCGCAAAGATCAAGAAACGGACAGAATTTACATGATTTGGGGTCAGTAGCCTGGTCAAAGGGAATGTCCGGAGCGAATATCTCGGAAATCATATCGAAGAGTCCGGCGCGAAATTCATCGGCAAAATCCCTGTAGTCATCCATTACCTGTTTGTCAACGGTTATCTGAGGAATCTCCCCTGTAGAGGCAAGGATGCGGAAAGGGTAGACAACGGGTTTTATGGCGCAATCCGGGTCGACCATGTCGTGATAAGCTATGCAGTAGGTAAGTAGCTGGAACACGGCATCGTCATCGTGACGTTCGCGTTTAAGGATTTTTTCGACAGTCGTGTTTTCGACCTTGTCAGAACCAGTCTTATAATCTATGAAACGGAGGTAGCCGGGTGCGATTTCGTCAACGCGGTCTATCGACATCTTGAAATTGACTTCGAGATTGTCGGAAATGCGCCACGGCGGACTCGAAATCTTCATCTCTCCCTTAATGAAGCGGAACGGAGATATTTTACAGTTTTCGCGCTCAATCTCAAGCATCTTACGCATGTAAAGATTTATCACGGAGCAAGTCACTGTTCCTTCAGCGGGCATAGATTCAGGTGAACTATATCGTGCGTTGCGGTAGTAGAGGTCAAAAACTGTGTCGGATATAAGTTTCTCGAGAAATCCGGGTCTGTCAAGGAATTCCGATATAATATCTGCCGTGATTAGCTTCCCTTCGTATGGAGAAAAGAGAATTTCAGCGACTTTATGGACAATTGTTCCATAAGCTGAAGCAGAGATGTAGTCGGTTATGTCGTCATCACCACGCAGATTTCTTACAAAACGAAGGTAGAATCTCAGACGGCATTTCTTGTAGTCTTTCAGCGCGCTTGCCGACAGGTTTGCGTTGCCGCCGGGACGAAAGCGTTCGAGCAGTTGTATGACCGTCCGGTCTTTCGGAACAGAAATCGCAGACGGCGAATTAAAATCGGACGGAAACTGCATGGAGCTGAAGCTCACCGTACCTTCGGGGGTAATGTGGCGGAGTTGGGCGATGAAGCGGGACACCTCGCCTGCGCCGAACGAGCCTGTCCGCGAATCGTAGATAAGTTTTACCCTTCGTGCGCGAGATAACAAGCGATAGAAATAATATGTGTAGAGGGCGTCCTGCCGGTCGATGGTGTTCATTCCGTAGCCTATACGCAGATTGTTAGGAATCATCGTGCGCATATAGCTTTTGCGTGGAAAACTATTTTCATTCATAGACAGGATGACAAGATTGTCGAAGTCGAGAGCACGAGTCTCAAGCACACCCATTATCTGCATACCTCGCAGAGGTGTGCCTTGAAGGTCGATGCGACGCGATTGCATGAGGCGTTCGAACAAAGCGAAATAGGTACCCTCGTTCATTGTTATGGAGTAAGCGTCGGTCAGACGTTTGAGGTCGTCAAGACCGGATTTGAAATAATCGAGCATCTCGATTTCCGGCAGACCACCTTGCGGAGCTTTGGCATTGGCTTTTAGTGCTTGGGAAAGTCCGTCAATAAGCTCCGACATGTAATTGCATATCTCATCAGAGCTATCAAGACCTTTTACGGGATTGAAGAGGTAGGCAAGTTCAGGATACTCCTCACAGAGCGACACTGCGTCGAGATTGAAAAGATTGTTTTTCGAGATATAACGTTTGATGTTTTCAGCAGTTTCGGGTGCGATTACCTGGACGTGAGGGTGTGAGAGAAGTTGAATCACGTCGGCGTAATAAAAATGAATCCTACCTCTGATTTCCCGGGCGCGCAGTTGCATCGCTATTACTGAATGGAGCATCGATGCGAATGCAGTGTCATTGAACGGTACTCCCATCGTAATATTAACCGCAGGAATTGACTCGGGAATTGATAACAGCAGAGGCATCAGTAATTTTTCGTCAGGAAGCACTACAGCGGTCTCGATGGCATCGGCAGCATTGATTACGCCTTCGGCTTCCCAATTTTCAAGTATGTCGGTGACAGACTTTGTCTGTGCTATGCCTGATGGTACGGCAAGGACTTCGATGTCGGGGATAGTGGTACACACGGGCGCATCGAAGTCGTCGGGCATAGGGAACGTTTTGCGTATGCGCTGTAACCGTTTTTTTAATTGACCTTCGAGTGCGATATCGAGAAGCGGAGACTCAAAGTCCCAGAAGAATATTGCTGAACCAACGTCTTTCAGCCTTTTCAGCATAAGTGTTTCCGCATTGGAGAGGTCGTTGAACCCGATAAAAGCGTAACGACGGCGAGAGAGAGACTCTGCGTCCGAGTCGTGGATTATTGCAGCTGCGTCGCGGAACTGTCCGCCAGCCGTGTCCATGCCAAGGCGTTGAAGTTCGGTCTTGAAGTTTTTATAAAGGTTGCCAAGTAATTGCCATAGAGAAACAAAACGGGCTTCAGGATTATCACCATCTATGTTATTGACATGTGTCCAGAATTCCGTGACCGCCGCTGTACGGGCGCTTTCTCCCCATATCTGACGGACAATCCGTTTCTGCTCGTCGTCGAGATAATCGGAGTTGATTTCTTTAAGATCTTTAAGGTTCTTGAATAGTTTCGAAGCATCGACAAGCTGACGGTCAATGTCATCGAAGTCATCCAATATCATCCCACCCCAGAAAACAAATTTATCGAAATCGCTTAACTGCTCGTCTCTTCCGAGCTCGCGCAACAGACGGCGATAGCAGTCGTAAAGAAGAAAAAGTTGCTCGAGACGAGGCATTTCGGGTCTTGTGGCAAAACGCGATACGAAATTACCCATTGTTGCAAAGCGTGGCATGAAACGTGGCACAGCCGATGTTTTGACAAGTGCTTCCTGCATATATTTTTTCAGGAACATAGCGCTTCGTTTGTTCGGAAACACAAGGGTTAAATCGCTCAGGTCGTCGTAACGGTCGAGGAGATAGAGCGCAACCGTCTCAAGAAATTTTGGATTCCCTGTCATGCTTTTAGCAAAAGTATTGTTTTTATGGCGAGGTCGAAGAAAACTATCTTAGCGTTGGCATTACCGGCGATATCGGTGCGTGCGTTGTTGACAACTTCGAATAGTTTCAGCACATTGCGCTCGTTGATGAAACGAGAGAAATTTACGCTGAAAGCGTTTTCTTCGGGTGTAAGGTAATTGAGTTCGGAAATGTGCATGTTAAGAATGAAATTCTCACGCATCATTCGCGAGCAATAATCGAGGAATGCTAAGTTTTGCTCACGACCAAGCGATGCCACATCGACGCTCCATTGTCTCAGCAATCCGATTTTACGCTGATAAGCCTTTCGCATAAGGTCAATGAAGAGGTCAAGAAAAATTTTTCGAGTCTTGGAAATGTTGATAAGCGCGACAGCTTCATTGATGCTTCCCGATGATATGCGTGCTATTGCTTTTGCGGCTTCCGGAGCGACAGCCATAAAGTTACAGAGATAATCGACTATTTCACTGTCGTCGTAGCGGCTGACTGCAATACGCTGAGTTCGGGAGTAGATAGTGGGGAGAATGCCGCGCGGATTGTTGCTGACCAGAAGAAAGAGTGTGTCGCCGTGTGGTTCCTCGATTAGTTTGAGCATTTTGTTGGCGGTGTCCTCGTTCATCTTCTCAGGCTGCCATAGAATCACAATCTTATAGCGCGACTGATGTGCGCGGAAATTCAGGCGTCGGAGTAGTTCAGTGCCTTCGTCGACATATATCTTTGGCTGAGTGTTTCCGGCGTTAAGGAGAGCGACCCATTGCTCTGTATCCATGAACGGGTATTCGGTCATGAGGTCTTTGAACTCCGTAAGATAGTCTGCCGAAACGGTAGGTTTACCCGACTTCTTTATTACCGGATATGAAAAAACTGTATCGATATGATTGAAAGTCGCATGTTGGCGACATGCCGGACAAACACCGCAACTGTCACCGTCAGACCGGTTCTCGCAGTGTATATATTGGGCGAAAGCCCTTGCGAGCATGAATTTGCCGGCTCCTGAGGGACCTTCAAGCAGAAGTGCATGAGGTAGACGACCTGTATCTGCCATCTCGTCCAGGCGTCTCTTTATGTCAGCGTGACCGGGGATATCAGCAAATCTCATTGTTTGTCTGGCTGTTTGGTATGACCGTTGGCTGTGACGTAATTCTTGACTTGTTGGAACAGTTCGGTTGCGAACACAAAGTCATTCAGGGCTTCGTTGGCGGTGGTATAAATCTGAGTCATATCACCGACCCATTCCCGATATCCCTTGTTGATGAATATTATATTCTCACCGATTCCAAGCACCGAATTCATGTCGTGGGTGTTGATTACGGTAGTTATACCATATTCATGAGTGATATCGCTGAGGAGTTCGTCAATTATTATTGAGGTCTTCGGGTCAAGACCGGAGTTAGGTTCGTCGCAGAATAGATATTTAGGATTGAGGGCGATAGCACGCGCGATTGCTACTCGTTTCTGCATACCGCCCGATATTTCTGATGGAAATTTATCTTCAGAACCCACGAGGTTGACACGCTTTATACAGAAGTGGGCACGTTCGAGGATTTCTTCACGGCTTTTGTCAGTGAACATTACCAGCGGAAACATTACGTTGCCGAGCACTGTCTCTGAATCGAAAAGGGCAGAGCCTTGAAAGAGCATGCCGATTTCTTTGCGTAGCTCCTTGACGTCGTCGAGCGGCATAGTCACGAGGTCTCTGCCGTCGAAAAGAAT
Organism: uncultured Bacteroidales bacterium; assembly: GCA_947175535.1. Classification (GTDB taxonomy): domain Bacteria; phylum Bacteroidota; class Bacteroidia; order Bacteroidales; family Muribaculaceae; genus CAG-873. The sequence goes on along the minus strand of CAMWNF010000009.1, from coordinate 13,061 downwards.
ACTGCCGCTGTCGGGTTGAAGAAGTCCGACCAGAGATTTCATGAGAACAGTCTTGCCCGAGCCGCTCTGTCCGATGATAAGATTGGTCTTACCGGTATAGAATGTCGCACTCACATCGTGAAGGACGGTCTTGCCATCGAACGACTTGACTAAATCTTTAACTTCAATCATTGCAGCAATAGTTTAGTGAGTAAGACATCAAAAAGCAGAATAAGAATGCTGCTCGAAACAACGCCGTCGGTACTTGCTTTGCCAACATCGAGTGCGCCGCCTTTGACGTAATAACCGTAGAACGATGCAACCGAAGCGATGATATAGGCGAAGAAGAGAGATTTTATAAGACCATACCAGACATACCATTCCTGAAAGAATGCCTGCAATCCATAAATATATTTTGTCACAGTGATAATCTCGGTGAACAAAGCCACGAGGTAGCCGCCGATAAGCGATGTGCCGATACAGATGATAACCAGAAACGGCATGAACATCACAAAAGCGACAATCTTGGGGAGAACGAGGAAGTTACAAGAGTTGACGCCCATTATCTCAAGTGCGTCAATCTGTTCGGTTACTCTCATCGTCCCGATTTCCGAAGCTATGTTTGAACCAACCTTTCCGGCAAGAATGAGGCATAGAATCGAGTTGGAGAATTCAAGCAATACGATATCACGAGTCGCGAGACCGGTCGAATATGCCGGAATAAGCGGCGAAGTTATGTTGAGTTGCATCTGTATGGCGATTACCGCACCGATGAATATCGAGATTACTATCACAAGAGGTATCGAATCGATGCCGAGTTTCGAGATTTCGGCTATCGTGCGGCGCGCGAATACGCCCCACCGGTCGGGAATGGCGAACACACGCTTTATGAATAGGCAGTATCTGCCGAACGTTGCAAGCGAATTGGTTATCAGCATATGATTAGTCGCGGATTGTTTATTTCCGACAAAGATACAATAAAAAACGGAGAAAAGCCCTCAATCACTGAAGCTCTTTTGTCCTTAATATTGGTCGAAAAGCAAAAGCCGCTATTTCTTTTTAGGTTTGGGAAAGGGAAGAGCACTCCATAACGTCTCGATTACTTTCAGAGTTTTGTTTCTGTCAGCGAAGTCGAGGATATATGCCGCTTTTGCGCCGGGGTAGGGACAGCCGCATTCGGCTTCGTTCATCAGGGACTCAATGCATGGTAATTTTTTCACAAATGCAACGTTATCACAGGCGGTAATGACGCATTTGCCATTGACATATATAACGTAGTCGCCCATCATCTTTCGGCTACTGATTTCGCCGAGTGGCGAGAGAGTCTCGCATAGAGAGTCTATAAATTCAATTGTACAAGCCATACATTAGTAGTTTATGATAGGAAATTGTCTTATCGTATTGTCGATGCAAGGGTAATTATATACAGATGCTTTCAATGTTTTTGCAAAGATAGAAAATGATTCGTTGATTAGCAATTTGAGATAGGTGTAATGGTTAAATATAAGATTTGCAAATGGTTATATAAAGCCGTAAAAGTTTGAAAAGAAAAAAATCAGATAAAGTTTGCAGGAATGAAAAAAAGGCTGTAACTTTGCAGTGCTTTTAGAAAATGGTGCCTTTAGCTCAGTTGGTTAGAGCGTCGGATTGTGGTTCCGAAGGTCAAGGGTTCGAGGCCCCTAAGGCACCCTGAAATTCAGCGTCTTTGCTTTATTAAAGTAAAGACGCTTTTTGCTTTTTAAGAAAAAGACAATGACAGACAAAGACCTTAAAGAATTGCTTGACACGGAAGCCCGAAGGATAAACAATGTCAGTTTTATAGCTGAAGACCCTGTTCAGTTTCCCCGTCGATTTTCTGACAAACGCGACATTGAAATCGCTGCATTGCTGAGTTCTACCATTGCTTGGGGCAAACGCTCGATGATTTGCCGTAATGCCGACCGTATGCTGTCACTGATGGATAATCAGCCTTATCGATATGTTATGGATGAAGGTTATGAAGAGTTGGAGGACTGTAATCTCCACCGTACTTTTTTTGCAAAGAATTTCCGTCACTATTTGCGCGGTCTTAGAGCTATATACAAGAAATATGCAAGTCTCGAGGACTTTGCAGCCGATGAACTGAAAGGTGTGAATGACCATGCGGCATGGCATCTCGCAGCAGCGATAAACCGAGAACTTGCAGCAGCCAATGGTGGCGAATGCGATAGCCGCTGTCTGCCACTCGGACTTGATAAGTCTGCATTGAAGCGTTTCAATATGGCTCTACGCTGGCTTGTTCGAGATGATGGCATCGTCGATATGGGTGTATGGAAGGCTATCAAACCGTCGCAGCTATATATTCCTCTTGACGTGCATGTCGGCAATATTTCACGTCAGCTCGGCCTGCTTGAGCGAAAAGCCAACGACCGAGCTGCCGTAGATGAGCTGACAGAAAAACTCAGACGTTTTAATCCCGACGACCCGACTCTCTACGATTTCGCGCTGTTTGGCATCGGAGTCAGCGGTAGAGGAGGTGAGTTGTAAACAATTCAAAAAGTCCAGGTATAATAAAAGTATAACATTATAGCAGTTAATTAATTCATCATTTATGTCATCCCGTCCATTTACTTTCGACCGTGTTGTCCGTATGGTGCTCGGCGTCATTGTGCTTGTTGGTGTCATATGGCTTATCGATACCTTAGAGTATGTGTTATTGCCGTTCTGCCTCGCATGCCTTATCGCTTATCTGCTTGACCCGTTGGTTGAATTTAATCGAAAAATCAATCATCTGAAGGGTAGGGCGATACCAACATTCCTGACGCTCATAGAGGTAACGTTGGTCATCGGAGTAATATGCTATTTCTGTGTGCCTTCGATATTACATGAAATAGACCAGATGAAGGAACTTATCAAAGATTATTCGGCAGAGGATGCTGCGATTCCTTATATACCTACGCAGGTACATGATTACGTCAGCCGCTTCCTCTCTTCTGAAAATATCAAAAGCATGCTTGACAGCGACAATATTGAGACTATACTTGATAAAAGTACCACCGTCCTGTCAGCGTCAATCGACTTTCTGATGCGAACCATTCAATGGCTTCTGACATTTGTCTATGTAATATTTATTCTGCTTGATTACGAACAGTTGATGAAAGGCTTTCGTCAGCTCGTGCCGCCTAAATACCGAAAAGTGGCTTATAAGATAGAGGATGACATCAAGACTAATATGAACCATTATTTCCGCGGTCAGGCTCTCATTTCGCTTTTTGCAGCAGTGTTCTATTGTATTGGTTTTTCGATTGTCGGCATTCCATTGTCGATAGTGCTCGGTATATTGGTTGGAGTGCTTTATATGATACCATATTTTCAGTATATCACTCTGATTCCTGTTGCACTTGTCTGCCTGATTTATTCTATGGGCGGTCAGGCTGACTTCTGGCCGATTTTCGGACAATGTCTGATTGTCTATGCTGTCAGCCAGAGCATATGCGATTATATATTGACACCCAAAATCATGGGTAAGGCACTCGGACTTAATCCTGCAATCATACTGTTCTCTCTGTCAGTCTGGGGTACGTTGCTCGGTCTTATAGGAATGATTATCGCACTGCCTATGACCACTCTTCTGCTTGCATATTATCAGGAGTATGTAATAGACCGACCTTTGAAAGAAGCATCCGCCTCAACCACAACCACAGGAAACGACGACCATCAATCGGCTACATAGACATATGCCCCGAGGTCGGGCTGTGCGCCGCGTGCGTTGCCATATGCGTCGTAAGACGAACGCGGTGATGACAGCGACGCATCAGCCGCTCCGATGGCAGGAGAATCAGCTTTGAGTCTGTAGTCAAATAGGTATTCGCTGCGAACAGTGTAATAGAGCGGGTCTTCACCCCATATACAGTTCAAGAAATTGTCATCGTCATTACCTTCGCTTTTCATCAGACAATTGCGGATAAAAATCTCGGTGTCTGTAAAATCACCGTGGGACAAATCCTGCCCGAGTCCGTAGATTATGGAATTGTCTATATTTGCCGTGAGGTACGGTTTTTGAGATTGGTCATCGGTCTCTCCATTGAAATGGCTGAATGCAATAGCCGGTCCGGAGATGGCTGTGAAAAGATAGTTGTTGGCAAAAGTGCAGTGGTTGAAAGAGTGTAAACCTCCGACAAGGGTGACAAGACCTTCGCTGCCTTCGGCAAATTCACAACCGACAGCATCGATATCTGCATGATAAGCTGTAAGCACGGTTGCACCGGAGTTATGTAGACGGCAGTTAGTAAGCACAAGGGATGTTTCGGCAGAAGCAGCTTCCTCTCCGTCGACAATCACCCCGAAATTTGTGTTTTTTATTTCTGTGTGACGTAGGTCGTTATTTTTCGAACCTGCTCCGAAAATAACTCCTTTCCACTGGCGTGACATAAGGTCGAACGAGATGTCGGTGACAACATTTCCCGTACGGTCCCCGGATAGAACAACTGGTTGCTCTACAGTTCCATCGCTGATAAGAGTTCCGTCGACGGCGAGATAGGCACTGTCGTGGAACAGCAGGTGCGTTCCCGGAGCGAGTGTAAGAGTTGCTCCCTGTGCTACGACAAGCGAATCGAAAATCTGATATGGCTTGGCAGAGTCGAAGTGAGTGTCATTATCGACTATAAGTCCGTTAAGACGGATGACATCCTGACCTAACGCAGACAGAACCACGCTGCGTGACACCCCGTTGGTGGTGAAATCGACAAATGCATTCATTTCGACCGGCAGGTCAGCGTTGGCAGTCGGAAGGGTAGCCTCGACAAAAACGAAAATCGAATCTTTGCCGCGAATTTCAACGTTGTTGAACTCTCTGCCACTGAACCCGTCGACATTCAGTCGGAAGTATTCGGCTGCGTCACCCGAAAGTCCTATATGGGAAATCGAGAGCGATTTAGATGCCGGATTGGAGACTGAGAATCTATGTGTTGTCGTCATCTGTTCGGTGAAAACCACACCCATTTTCAAAGTGTCGACCGAGAAGACCGGTTGATCGGATGGAGAATCAGTGAAACTATCGTCGATACAAGCTGCAAAAGCAAAGATTGCAATGAAACCGAATAATATATTATATAGGAATTTTCTCATAGTAAATATCAAATGGACTTATATTATAACGCAATGTCTTTGCTTTTATTATAAATTATGACAAGGTGTAAAAAATGAGTATATTTGCACATTGATAAATATATAGCGAATAAATATGTTAAATAAAATCAAAATAGACCGTTCTGCCTGGATATTGCTTGCCGTCTGTGCGCTGGTGATGATACCCTTTTTAGGCTTGGCGGATTTCAATACAAAAGGCGAGCCCAGAGAGGCTGTCGTTGCATACTCCATCCTTGATAGTGGAAACTGGATTTTGCCGACCAATAATGGCGGAGAGATACCTTATAAACCGCCGTTTTTTCATTGGTGTATTGCAGCAATGTCGTTGCTTAACGGTGGTGTTGTAAACGAATTCACGTCGCGTCTCCCGTCAGCTATTGCTCTTATTGCAATGACTGTATGGACATATGTTTTTGTCGCTAAGCGCAGGGAACCGCTCACTGGTCTGGCTACAGCCCTAATTGCTTTCACGACATTCGAACTTCACAGAGCCGGTGCAAACTGCCGTGTCGATATGGTTCTCACTGCTGCAACTGTAGGCGCGATTTATTCGCTTTATACATGGTGGGAACGCGGCATGAAAGGTGTTCCATGGCTCGGCATATTGATGATGAGCATAGGAACACTGACTAAGGGTCCGGTCGGCACGCTTATTCCGTGTCTTGTCATCGGAATATTTTTGTTGCTGAGGGGAGTTAATTTCTTCCGTGCGTTTTTCTCGCTGACTGCTTGGGCTCTGATGTCGCTTGTGTTGCCATTGGCGTGGTATGTCGCCGCATATGGGCAAGGCGGTCAGGAGTTTCTCAATCTTGTCTTGGAAGAGAATTTCGGACGCATGACGAGCACTATGAGTTATGAATCTTGTGTGAATCCGTGGCCATATAATATTGTTACGCTTGTCGGAGGCTTTGTGCCATGGACGCTGGCTGTTCTTATGGTAGTGTTTGTGCTGCCATACCGCAGTTACAAACGCAGCCCTGCAGCTGACTCATGGCGTGAGTTGTTCCGCATGTGCCGTACCATGCCGTCTGTCAATCTGCTCGCTACCGTAGCAGCGGCAACAATATTTGTATTTTATTGCATACCGCAAAGTAAACGCAGTGTCTATCTGATGCCGATGTATCCTTTTGTGGCATATTATGTCGCGAAACTTTTGATTTATGTCTCGCGCAATAAAATATCTGTAGTAAAAGTTTTCGGAGACATCATGGCGGCAATCGCCGGTTTGCTTTTTGTTTGTTTTATCGCCATTAAAGCCGGTATAGTTCCTGACAGCCTGTTCGGAACTGGGCGACACGCCGCCCAGAATATCGCCATGATGCATGCAATCGGCGATTTGTCAGGTTTTTGGGCTTGGTTGTGGATGCTTGTCTCACCTGCCGCAGCCGTTATATGGTGGACGAAATGGAGAAAGAAATGCGATGTATCGACAATCGTCCCCGCAATCTCCGGCATAATAATTGCGATATATCTTTCAATGGCAGGTGCATATCAACCGGCTGTACTCAATGTCAAATCAGTCAAAGGTATTACAGCTGAAATCAATCGGATAGCTCCGCAGGAAGAAGGTGAACTCTATGAATTTATCTCTCACGGAGAATTTGCCGCCGGAGACCCAATCCATTATTTTCAGGTAGATTTCTATATCGGAGACCGCATGGCGAGTTTCTACAAGCGTAAACCTGAGAGCGGTTTCCTGCTGATAGGAGACCGTGATGCGGAGCAATATTTCCCACAATTCGAGGCAGAAGGATATGTGTTTGAAGAGCGTTATGCTTCACCACGAAAAATGCTTGACCAGATGCCGCGGCTCTATAAGTTCTACCGTAGATAAATCTTTTGAAAGGCCATATAAAAACTCCGCATCTTTCGTTGAAGGATGCGGAGTTTTTTTGTGTATGTGTGAATTGGAAACCTTATTTAATGAGGTATTGGGAAGAAATAGATTCGTTGTCGTGAACGCGGCGGATAGTGTCGGCGAAAAGTTTGGCAACGGAAATGATCGTGCATTTGTCGCAGTGTTTGCGATAGGGGATTGAATTTGTGAAAATCATTTCAGTGAGCGGGCTTTCGTTGACGCGGTCAGTTGCAGGATCGCTCATGATAGCATGTGAGCAGAGAGCGCGGACAGATTTCGCACCGTTGTCAATCATCAGCTGAGCTGCCTTGACGATTGTTCCTGCTGTGTCACACATGTCGTCGATAAGGATAACGTTCTTGTCTTTCACATCACCGATAACGGTCATCTTGGCAACGACGTTCGCCTTTGCACGCTGCTTATGGCAAAGCACAAGGGGCAGGTCGAGATATTTGGCGTAGCTGTTGGCGCGTTTCGCACCGCCTACGTCGGGAGTAGCGATAACCATGTTGTCGAGACCGAGCGACTGAATGTAAGGAATGAACACCGACGAAGCGTAGAGGTGATCGACGGGGACGTTGAAGAAACCCTGAATCTGGTCAGCGTGGAGGTCCATCGTGATTACGCGGTTAACGCCTGCGGTCATCAGAAGGTCAGCGACGAGTTTGGCTGCAATCGACACACGCGGTTTATCCTTGCGGTCCTGACGAGCCCATCCGAAGTAAGGCATAACTGCGATAATTGATTTCGCAGACGCACGTTTTGCGGCATCAATCATGAGCAGCAGCTCCATGAGGTTGTCGCTGTTAGGGAAGGTTGACTGAACGAGATAAACCTCGCAGCCACGTATCGATTCTTCAAACGATACTTCAAATTCGCCGTCAGCGAAGTGCTGGATGTTCATCTTGCCAAGTTCGACACCAAGATTTTTGCAAATCTCTTCCGCCATGTAGTGAGAGTTAGTGCCGGCAAAGATTTTGAAAGGGGGTAGGGAGTTATCCATGATTTATGAAATGATGAAGAATACTTTTTCCGCGTGCAAAGTTAGGCTTTTTTTGTCGTTTTTGAGCCTGTCAGGTCCGATTTTTTCACATAGAGCTTAAAAAATCATTCTTCGCTGATGCCGTTGCGACTTACTTTCCATATTGCGGCGCCGTGAGCCGGCACTTTCAGTTCGAACGGTCGGTCGGAACGTAATTCTTTAGCTACGGCGCGACCTCCGAGCAGCAGTTCTTTCATGCGCGCCTTGCCTTCAGGAAAGCCAAGTGTATCGAAGGCGTGGCGGGGAATGTTGACTGCCATGTCCTTATCTTCATTGCCGAAATTTACGGCAATCAACAGCAGTTCGTCGTCGGTCGCGCGCAGGAAGACATAGTTGCGGTGGGGGTCGAGGCGCGGATTCTCGTAGTTGGCATACATGAGGTCGAAGAAGCGACCTTCGCTGAGAGCTTTTTCAGCGTTGCACATCTTGAGCACCTTGGCATAGCTGTCGCGCAGGCGCTTTATATTATCGGGGAGTTCGCCGTTGCATTTACCTCCGTTAAGATGAGCACGGATGCTTGGAATGCTCCAATAATCAAAAATCGTTGTGCGTCCGTCATAACCGCTGTAACCTTCCGAGTCAAGGGCTGCCTCGCCGAGTTCCTGACCTGCATAGATCATCATAGGGCCGGTGTTAAGCATCGAGCTGACTATGAGCGAAGGCATTACGCGATGAGCGTCACCGGCATATTGGGGCGAGGCAAAGCGCTGTTCGTCGTGGTTTTCAAGGAAGTTGAGCATCTTGTCGCCTATACCTTCGACGGTCTGCCAGCAAGACGTAATCTGCGCGGCAGACACATCGTTACATTCGACCGCACGCAATGTGTCATATAGGTTGACCTTATCATAGAGGTAGTCGAAGCCTGCTTCTATATAGGGTCGATATAAAGCGACGTCATATATTTCAGCTATAAAGATAACATCGGGGTAGGAACGACGGACGTTTGATATCGCCCATTTCCAGAATTCGACAGGAACCATGTGGACCATGTCGCATCTGAAACCGTCGACACCTTTGGCAGCCCAATATCTGAGGATATGAAGCATTTTCATCCACGTCGGAGGTATAGGGTCGAAATGTTTGCTACCGTTCCAAGGGTCTACTCCGTAGTTAAGTTTTACGGTGTCATACCAGTCGTTTACGCCCGGAAAAGCGTTGAAACAGTCGTTTCCCGAAGCTTTTGCTGGAAATTCGACGTAGGCATCCTCGCCGTGTCCCATTTCGACATGCGGAGCGAACTGCTGGCGGGGGATATAGTAGAAATTATTTGTCGGCGAGAAAAACATGTCGTGATTGTCGCCCTGACCGAGGTCTTCGATACCGACAGGCTTTGCGTCGGAGTAGTATTCGCGGGCAACATGGTTGGGAACGAAGTCGATAATGACTTTCATCCCCGCTTTGTGGGTGCGTTCGACGAGAGCCTCGAACTCTTCGATGCGGTGGTCGACGTCAACAGCCAGATCGGGGTCGATGTCATAATAGTCGGTTATCGCGTAAGGACTGCCGGCGTGACCTTTGACCACGTGGCGGTTGTGACGGCGGATGCCGTAAGCAGTGTAGTCTGCATCGTGAGCATGCTCGATGACCCCGGTGTACCATACATGGGTCGTGCCGAGCGACTTTATGTCGCGTAGCACACGGTCGGTAATCGCATTGAGTTTTCCCGAGCCGTTCTGCTCAAGAGTTCCGTTATGGACAGGAGTGGGACAATAATTTGTATAAAGACGGGGGAGAAGCTGATATATAATAGGTTTAACGCTCATGATTCTTGTTTGGCTTTGGTTTTCTTTTTCCACACTCCGGCATCTTTGAGCGCACGGCGAGTGTGAATATAACCGCTTGTTACAACGGCTTTTATGTTGGTGAGGTCGAAGACCTTATAGCTCGACAGTTCCGGTGTCTGGACCGATATGTCGCACAGCGCCATATCTGCGCCCTGATTTGCTTTAGCCATAAGGTTATATGTTCGCATCGCTACGTCGATCATCGAAGTCGCTTTTCCAGGAGTGCGCATCGGGCTGACATTCACGCCGATAAGTGTCTCACATTTGTCGCGGATAATCCATGCCGGGTGATTACGCACTACGCCGCCGTCGACATAGTTGACTCCTTCTATCTTGATAGGTTTGAAAATTATAGGTATCGAACACGATGCGACCATGCGTTCGCCGATCGGGCCGGAATGAAATTCGGCTTCGCAACCGTGATCGAGGTCGGTGACGCCGACATAGGTTGGAATACGGAGGTCTTCGAATGTTTTGTATGTGCCGAATTTGTTGATAGTCTGCATGATGCATTTTTTGAACTTGTCGATGCGCATCAGACCACCGTCGCCCATGCTCATACTTGCAAAGTCAGTAAAGCCCTTTTTCTCAAATATCTTGGTCATTTCGTCGAAAGGAACCCCTGCTGCATAAAGCACAGCAATCACCGAACCGGCACTGACACCGGCGATTATGTCGGGCTTTAATCCTGCCTCTTCAATCGCCATAAGAGCGCCGACATGGGCGAAACCTCTTGCTCCGCCACCGCTTAAAGCGACTCCGAGCTTATGTTTAATTTCTTCTGACATACAAAGCACATTTTTATAATACAAAAGTAGTGATAATTTATGTAGTACTAAAAAATTATTGCTGTTTCAATATTAATTTACATGGCACGGATTATTGAATATGGTAAATTGTCAGCAAAATTGTTAAAATCCCGATATTCGCTTGTAAAAACAAAAAATCATTATAATTTTGTAATCAAATCTCACCCACGCCGTTTCTGTGGAAGATTGTCCGGAGGGACAAGGACGGATTTAATAAGGGTGGGGTGTTACTCTCAAACGGCTTGTACCATTGGGAGTGGACATGTTAAAAAAGCGTTATTGGCGCTTGGTTTCTGACCGTATGAAACTTCGCAACTTTCAGTCAAACAGGAGACCATGCAACGATGATGCTCATGGGTATGATTATATTCCCCTGCGTTTACAGCGCGAGCTGCGGGCGTAGTCGGACGTATCATACGGCGTGGGGTCCGTTGCTCGTTCTGTTTGACTGGGCAATGCGAAGGCCTCATACGGTGGAGCGAGCAACAATCGGCTTCACGCTTCTGTTTTAGCGAAGGCAGTTTTTAGTATTAACGTTTCATCAGGAGCCGATGGACATGATAAAACTGCGCTTAGTTGCATTTTTCGAAAGACATAGTTTTGTGGTTTGTCAGACAGGCAATTGTCGTGACAGCATTGTTGTTATGTACAACTGATAAGGTATTTGCTGTTGATTCTCTGCGTGTAAGTCTTCATTATCCCATCGGAAGTGCGGTACTCGATGCCGACTTGGATAGTAATGCAAGAACTCTGGAAAATTTGCAAAAACTTGCAGACGGTAGAGGCAGCGTCCACGCGATAAATATTGTTTCAAGCGCTTCGCCCGAAGGCAATACTTTATTTAACAAACAGTTGTCGGAAGATCGCTCCAAAACAGCAGTCACATTGCTTGCCGGATTGTTTGATCCCGACAGCATCTCTCTTAGTGTTTCATCAATCGGCATTGACTGGGACGGCCTGACATCCAGACTTAGCCAATCTGAAATCCCTTATGCAGACGAAGCGGTATCAATCATAAGAGACACACCTGAGTGGGTTATAGGCGACGGCGTGGTGACAGATAGCCGTAAACTCAGACTTCGTAGACTCGGCGACGGAGAAGCGTGGCGATGCATGCTTGATACAATATTTCCGCAGTTAAGGGTATCGCATATTACAATTATCTATAATAGACCTCTGCCGGAGATATCGACTGTCTCTCCGACGAAATACAATCTCGTATCTCACCGCAATTACCTTATTGATGCACACCCGGTTCGAAATGAAAAAGTGTTACATTCGGAAGAATCAAAGCCGTTCGATTTAGCTGTCCGAACTAATCTGCTTTATGATGCATTTGCTGTGCCCAATCTGGGCTTTGAACTCGGAGTCGGTCATGGATGGTCGCTCGGCGTTTCGGGAATGTATGCGTGGTGGAGTAAGCGTGAACGTGGTCGCTATTGGCGAATACAAGGAGTCGAATTGTCAGCTAAAAGGTATTTTTCAGGCAGTAACATGCGTGGCCATCACGTCGGTCTCATCGGCAGTCTGTTCCGTTATGATTTCAGTTTCGGAGGGAAAGGACAGCTTAGTGGAGGCTCGGGTGCATCTTTCCTCGATAATCCTTCATGGACACTTGGTGCGGAGTATGGCTACGCTATGAAAATTTCGTCTCGGTTAAGTCTCGATTTTTCATTGAGCGTAGGTTATATGGCAGGACGCTATAATACATATCGAATTATTGACGGTCATAGTGTATGGGAGTCGACCCGTCAGCGTCGTTACTTCGGACCGGTAAAGGCAGATATATCACTCATATATATAATAAGAAAGGGAGGTGAGCGATGAAATCTACTATAATCATGGTTATCACATCTTTAGCAATGCTGCCCCTCTCATCTTGTTACAATCAACAGGAATTGTGCTTCGATCACAACCACGACCGCATACCTGTCGACGTAGTCTTCGATTGGTCAGAGTGTCCCGACGCTAATCCGCAGACTATGAGCCTCTATCTTTTCTCAAAAGATGGTTATCGTCGTCACGAATTCGAGGATAAAAACGGCGGCAAAATTCTCGTTGTGCCCGACGCTTATACTGCCATTGCCGTTAATTCTGATAATAATACTGTGAAAATCAACAATTCAGGCAGAGCTGAAGATTTTGAAATAGCCTTGCGTGACTCATACGAGCAGCAGGGTCTTTCGTCAAAGACTGATCGCCCTCTTTGCTTTGCTCCTGATTCGCTATGGATTTCCTATATCGACGAGATAGCCATAAAGGATAACAAAATTGTTGTCCCAATGGCGGAAGCTGTCTGCCGCTACTCCGTAGAGATTAAGCATGTGAAAAACAGTCATCTTGTTAGTTCGATTGACGGAGCACTTTCCGGTATGCACGGCAAGCTGTTTTTCGGTAATGGTGAGGACAACTCCGAACCGACAGACATAATGTTTTCTTTCGAAAGGCAAAACGGCTCTGAA
>CAMWNF010000008.1 GCA_947175535.1 uncultured Bacteroidales bacterium | reverse complement strand
GAAAGCGTGTATACGCCAAAAGCGTATCCCGAGTTCGAATCTCGGTCACTCCGCAAAAAACAGTAGCAGGCATTACCATCAGTAATGCCTGCTACTGTTTTTATCAACATTGCATTCTCATTATAATATAAGAAAGAAGCTGTTAGAATAAAATCCAACAGCTTCCATAATAAGCGGTAATTGCAAAAAACGCCTCATTATTTTTGACAATGTGTTCCTTGCTATAATAATATATTCAAATTATTTAAACTTTGGAAACTCGACCAGCCAGCTCTTTGGCTTCCAATATATTATCTTCAATAGAGCAATATATCCAACTTCCATATCGGCCAATTGAATAGATATTATCCTTCTCCAATTGTGATTTATACTTTTCAACAGCCTGAGCACTCAACTTATTCACATGCACGTAGGCGGGGTTCATAAGGATCGTCTGGTAATCTACGAGCTCGTACGTGTCATCAATGATACCAGCCTTAATTAAATCTTCTATAACCTTGCTTAATAATCCTCTTTCGTCGGGCAACGGAGCATTTTCCGCCATACCTATTTCAATGTATAGTGACAATCGATCCGTTGAGAGAATATTATCATAATAACCGATACGATAGAACACAAAGTCCTTAGACGGTATATATATCCAACTATTCTTCTTATCGAAACCTTTTTTATCAAAACCTAAATTGAAAACTAATACTTTATTGCATGTAAAAAGCGTTTTATCATAATCAAGTCCTGTTACATCCAATAGCTGCGGGAAAGGCATCGTAGAAATAAGATTATCATACTTAAACTCTTGACCATTAGCAGAATACGCAATTTTATTTTGTATATCAATCTTTGATATAAATGTATTATACAATATCTCACAATTGATATTTTGTAATATAGAATCTATATATTGAATCGCGCCACCCTTTGGATATGTAAAATAGCTATTATAAGAGCGATTGTCACCGTCCTTAAAATTTTTGATTATTTCTTCTGGTGTTGCCTTTGGAAAAAAACGTCCCATAGCTTCCATATCCAAGCGATTTAAATCACAAGCATATAGCTTTTCGTTATAGGGAATCAAAAATTTTTCGGCTATAGACCTGCCCAATTTAGCATAAAGCATCTCTTTAAAAGTAGAGACGTTATCGGACGAATTTGTATTAAATAAGTCGTATAAACAATCAATAAATTCTTGTTTATCTAACTGGTGTATATTCTTTTGAAACGGGAAATCAATATATTTACCGTTATATAATATTTGAGTATGCTTTTGTACATGAGCAAGGTCTTCTTCCGGTATATTCTTACATACGAATGCTTCTAGTTCCGGATATCGAAAATGGAAGAAATGGCCGGAGTAATCCCAAACGAACCCATTGCGTTTTAAAGTTTTACAATAGCCTCCCGGAGACTCACTGCCCTCTACGACCAAGCATTTATTCTGAGTAAAATTAGCGTAACTCAAACCAGTTACACCTGCACCGATAATTAAATCCATTACAAATGATATTTTTTAAAACCATTAACTGCCCAATTCAATAAATAGTAAACACTCTTCACCAAACCAAGCTTTTCAACCTTATAATAGACATAAAACTGAGGTTTTATAACCTTTTTCTTATTTGCAGTTGTGCTTGCAGAAAAAACTCTGTATGAAGCCAGAACATCTTTGTTACCGTATGCAAATGGTACCCTTTTTAAAATCTGCAGCCAAAAAACAAGATCATCTCGCAAACTTCTAAGATTTTCGTTAAAATAGTTGTCTCCGACAACATTTTTATCATAGAGCGCCGTTAAACAAGAAATCGAGCAGGTTTTTAAGAGTCCTTTGTAATTAACTTTTTCCGGTACTATAAACGGAGCCATAATTTCTTCACCATCTTCATTGATTCGCCGATAAGAGGCAAATACGAGAGCACATTGTTTCTCTTTCATAAAAGAAATCTGAGAGGATAAGAAATCAGAATCCCAAAGATCATCAGCATCCAAAAAACACACATATCGTCCACTAGCGTTTCTGAGTGCATTGTTACGAGCGGCAGCAGACCCTGCATTCGTCTGTTGAATAAGTTTTATTCTGTTATCCGATGTTGCATATGCTGAAACGATTTCTGCCGTATTATCACGGGATCCATCATCTACTATAAGCATTTCCCAATCTCCATAACTTTGACCAATAACAGAGTCAATAGTTTTAGAAATGAATTTTGAAGCATTGTATGCCGGTGTGATTATACTTACTTTTTCCATAACATTATTAATGCATTTTTATACCAATTTGATTTAGTCCCCGAAAGGAATAATAAAATACCTTTGGATACTTAGACAATTTATATAGCAGTTTATGTGCTGAAGGAAGAAACTTTGAATAATTTCTATACTTTAAATAATTGGTATTAGTCATGCAAAATTTCCAATCAGCTAAAAATGAATTATATGGCAAACGTTGCGATGATTGTAATAGATTATATAGCATTGACCTCAAATATCTGGCATAAAAAATATTTTTTACACCCTCAAATTTATTCAAGCTATAGAGATAATTTTCCGTACGTGATAAAACTTCATGCATAGTTGTAATCATGCGCTTAAAATCAGCTCGCGATGTTGATCCTTCTACTTCTCTGATATAATAAACACAATCGTTTATAAAGCCGACTGTTTTCGCATTTGCCGCTATCATGATTGAATGGGCAGTGTCCTCGTTAACCAAACCCTCCATAAAATATAAAGAATTCGATTTTAAGAATGTCGTATTATAAATTTTAGCAATAGGACCTGTATAAAGACTATCTAGCGTTATGGCAGAGACGAGAATTTCAGAGCCGGGAAGGACATTCTTCCGCTTAGGTAGATACTCCTTCGTTTTTTCTCCATTTTTAACAAAACATACGCCACCTTGTATGTAATCGCATCCTGTTTCTTCAATAGCATTATACATCTTTTCGAGGATGTCACTTGTTGGCAACCAATCATCACTATCAACAAACACAATATATTTCCCGCTTGCCTCTCTTAAACCTCGATTTCTTGCGGAACTTTGACCGGAATTTTTTTGTGTGAAAATTTTATAATCTAATTTTGATTCCTCTGCTCGTCGTTTCACTATTGCATAGGTATCATCTTTAGAACCGTCATCAACAATTATTATTTCAATATTTTGATATGTCTGACGCTCAATTGAATCGAGGCACTCATTAATATACGCGCCCACATTATATGCCGGGATTATTATTGATAGTTTATCCTTGTTCATTATTCTGCGAATTAAAAAGGGCATCCCACTGAGACATTACTTGTTCAATATTGTAGTTTCCTGCTTCTGCCAGTGCTGCCTTACTAGCTTCAATTCTTTTCTCTTCCGAGTTTATCCATGTAAGAATAGCTTGTGCCAATAAAACGACATTACCACACTCAACTATGCTACTGAAACTGGCCTTCAGAATATCTTTTGGCCCACATTGACAACCGAATGCCACAATAGGTAGACCATATGACATTGCTTCGATGAGTACTAATGGCAGGCCTTCATATCGTGAACTAAGGACATATATTGAACTTTTAAGATACTCTTCCTCAATTTTTGGATTAGGCGGTAATAATTCAACCGTGTTGGTTAAATTCAAGTTCTTGATTTGATTTTCCAAATACGTCTTATCTCCCCCACCAACAATAGTCAGTTTCCAATCAGGACGTTCTTTTGAGACTATTTCCCACGCATCAATGAGCATGTCAAAGCCTTTTTGATAATCAGCTCTACCTACAGATAACACACGTTTATTCTTTAACTCGGCACTTTTCCCAGGTAATTTTTTAATAAAATTCGGGATTACCTCTATATTATTTAGATTGCCCCACAATCTTTTATCTTCTTCCGTTAGAACAATAAATTTATCATAACATGATACAATATTATTCCAATTATCCGCTCTTTTTTTCTGAATTAGTTTTTTTAAATTATTTTTTGTTGCATGAACCTTGCTATATTTTGCAAAATGATACTCCAATATCTTACGACTTCCGTCTTTTATTTTACATAGAAATGTGAAGTCAAATGCCATTAAAGATATCACAATATCATATTTTTCTGAAATCAAACGGCTTGCAAGACGCTTTCTATGCTTCCTTATCAGGCATATTTTTTTTAGAAGCCAAAACTTACTGCTCAGTCCATCGCAGTAATTAATTGCCAAATCCACTATTTTTACTTTATCCGAAAGATCGAAAAACGTTCCCCGATTCTTTTGATCAGTTGTAATAATCGTGACATCGTAGCCTAATACATCTGCCAAGTAATTGGCTTTCTGAATCAGAATATTCTCCATCCCCCCCGAATTGTATAAACCCGAGATTGTATATGCAATTTTCATTTGATAATATTATATAATTGATTGATAGGGATAATATTCATTTGGTAGTCGTAATACAAAAGACACCAGTAGATATGAACACCACAAAATTGATCCGACTATCAGAATACTTTTATCTCTTCCGATTGCCTTCTTTATCAAATATGGAAGTATAAATATTATACTGAAATATAATCCATTTGTTCCTCGCACAGCAAATTCTGATGAAACATGGATTAAAGATATATACAACAACATTCCTAATCCGTACAAATTAAGAAAAATCCTAAACACCTTATTTTCAGCATATAATCTATATTTACAACTATAAAACAACACGACTACAAATAATACAATTCTTTCTAACATTCCCAAATTAAAGCTCACATTGGAATTGAGATAATTAATAGCTGTTTTAGCTAATAAAAAACTGTTCGGTATAATATTTAATATATAGTTGTGCACTACGCTACTTAAAATAAAACAACCTATACTAATTAAGCCAAACTGTTTCAATTGTTTCTTACTATAAACTTTCCCCATGAATGGCAAAAAAATAGCAATCAAAATTATTGATTTATGCAAACAAAATCCGATAAACAAAGATATGAAAAACACAGACCATTTTTTATTCCTCAGCAAGAATGGAATAATACACATGTAAAGCAAACAGTTTGCAAGAGGCTGCCGCATTTGTCCCATAATTTGACCAAAAAGGAAGGGACCACAAAATAAGACAACTGAGAGTAGAGGCAATGGCGAATATTTTTTACTTAAAAAAATCACCATCAATATCGTTACTAACGCATAAAAAAATAGGAAAAGATTAAAATTGTTAGAAAAGGTCTTAAAAGCACTAACCACATATTCATAACCAACCTCAAACGTTGATTCTTGCCGTTTATATGCATATAAGTCAGGTAATGAATTGAAATGATCTAAATACGTGTAGTAATCATATCCACACATCCTACAGCCACTGAAAATTATTACGACTATGCTAACAAGTAAAATACCACCATTATTAAATTTACTAATTCTTTTATCCAAAGATACTACTCCGAAAAGCAGCAGAAACGAAATAATAGCGTAATATGGAAACATTAAATCTCGTTTTCTATAGCAATATCAACAATAAACCGCTAATACTCTATGCCGACATAGTCAAACTTTTTTTCTTAAACCGACTAAGATTCTCGCTAAAAAATCTAGATGTTGATCACAAAGAGAATATAGAACCTTTTTTATAATTGGTATTGGTTTTGAGAAAATTGATTTATGTGATTCAGGAAAAGTTTGGCGCCATAATTGTTGATTATACGTTTCTCCTAATATTAAATAACAATCTTTTGATTTCAATTTTAAAAGATCTAACCAAGTACCAAAGTCATTAGAGTAGGGAAGTGAATGTATATACTCTGATATATACTCTGCTACCTTAATTTTTGAGTTTATAGTTTTTACAGATAGAGTTCGAGACATTGATAACGGGATGCATCGATAATGATATAGAGCCTTATCTATCTTGGAAATCTTACCTCCCGATATTAATACTGGTGTCATATATGCCATATCTTCCCACATACTGATTTCCGGATTGACATTAACATTTATCTTCTCAAGATATTTTTTTCGTACCATCTTATTCCACATTGCCGAATGAAGAGATTCATTGATAATCGCTTTAAATATATCTAACGGTTCTTCAGGAACATTCTGTCTCCTATATTCTTCGGAATTATCATCTCCTTCATAGAAGTCACAAATCACAATATCACTATCGTTTGTTTTAGCATGATGATACATAACCTCGTACATATCGAACTCTGGCCAGTCATCACTATCACAGTGAATAACATATTCGCCCTTGGCAGCTTTTAGACCTGTAACTCGTGCCACCGCAAGTCCTTTGTTCTCTTCGTGACGAATGATTTTCACTTGCGATTTTCTTTCGGGATAGTCATTTAGTACTTCTATTAGAACGGCTACACTATTATCAGGAGTACAGTCATCAGTGAATATAAACTCTATTCCCTCTTTCATGGTCTGTTCAAAAAGGGAGCGGGCACAGCGTTCGATATACTTTTCGACCCCATATATAGGGACCAAAACCGAAACATTTATATAATCATTCATAAGGTCGGACTTCTTTTAAATCATTCAGCCATGTTTGAGCAAAAGCGGAAAGTTTTTTTGTTGAATTGTCGATATATTCTACAGGTTTATGAAGAAGTACGGATAGTATCATCGCATGAAGACGAGTCGTAGTGACTGAGGAATATTGAGATAGAAATTTACAACCTATTTTAACCAATGCATCCTTTATGAAACGATTGGCAAAAAGGTCTATACAATGATTAGTGAATCGGACTAAAGGTTTATTATGCAACCGACGTACAGCACCATAAGCTTTTCCCACGAAATAAAAACGCTGAGGCTTATGCTCCACTGTAGGCCAGTCATGGATATCATATTCGTTGGAAATAAATACCGGTGTATCATCTGTAATTTCTTTGTCGAGACGACGGAAAAATAGCTTTCGGCCTGATTCTTTACCTCGATAAGGTTCTAATATTTTATCATTAATATAAAAAGCCATATCAGGAACCAATAAAACATTATTTGCCGAAAAATGATGATTTAAGAAATCATAACTCCACTGATCTCTTGCGCATAAATACAAATCCTTGTGTTGAGCCAAAATGCGAGCATCTTCAGAAATTAGGCTCTCATCCTCGTACCATACTGACTGTGGAAACATCACAATTCGATTATTGGGATACTGTTGTATCACTTTTAGGCGGATATTCTGAAACCATCTCCATAAATCCCCAAAATTGCCACCTCCCATGAGTAATATAGTAACATCTTCGGAAATTTCCGAATAAGGGAAAGTCATTCCACTTGAACATGCAATAAGTGTTTTCCCCTGAGCGGATAAGAACTCTATTATTCCTTGCCAGATAAGGACATCTCCTATGTTATCATAGTAAGGCGCATCCACTAATATCACCTTATCTGTAATAATCGGAGATAACGCATTCTCGATATTTAATCGCAACTCAGATATTTTAGACCTGAAGTTCATTTATTTCTAAACTTACTAACTATTTTTGCCGTCCTATGTCTTAGATTCCACACAGAGTTATTTACAATTGCTCTACGCTTAATCTGGACTTTTCTCTTTTCATCTAATAAATCATTTCCATCGGCAAGTTTTTGACTCAGGAACTCTCTCATTTCCGGCCTAAGCCAATGATTCCCTTTATCATCAATTCTGTCTCTCATATCTGCATAGGAGGGCGTTTGAAGTTCAGGAATCATTCCAAGCCCAAGCCATGCGTGACCATTATGACAATGCGCCTTGTTACATTTACCTATCGGACGGAAATTAATAGGTTTTATAGGATCATCCAAAATATTTTGAGCAAGAAAAGTTCGGTCACAAGCTCTTAGAATTCCTGTCCCCAGGTCTAATATACCGCCCCACAGTCCTGTATAGCAAAATTCTTGCCGTTTTTCATTAAATATTTTTATTTTAAAATCAAATAAGGGGGAATTGAATTGTCCCCAAATTTTAATATATTCTTCGCGAGATAATTTAGATAATATAACGAAGTCTTCAACATTCTCATCTCTGGCCACTGTTACATGACATAATGCTCCCAATCGATTAATACATTCCTCTTTGACATCGCCAATATATGGAATCAATTCATCTGATGGTGTCAATTCCAATGAAAAGGAACACCCATTTTTTCGAACCAAATCTATATTCTTGAAAAACAAATCCATCAAATTCCTTTTCTTCAATTCAAGAAAATGAAACGAGAATTTAAAACCTAACCTCTTCTTAAGTTCTTCTGGATACTGAGTCATCATTTCTTGGAAGCGCCGTGTAACAGTTCCATTATTTACAATCATAACATAATGGCCTTGTTCTAAAATTGCTCTAATTATATCTGTCATTTCATCCGGTAATAATGTTTCACCATTACCACAGATATTAAAATGACAAATTCCCCCTAATCGTTCTTTTGATAGAGCCTTCCCAATTTGTTCTGCTGAATATTTCAATTTAGGGACTGAAGCTGAAAACAATCTGTGCTGAGTTATATAGCAGTAATGACATCTCAATGTACACGTCGTTACTGGGATTTGAATGTCTATAAAACGTTTAATCTTTTCCATTTGAGAAATTATAAAAAGGAATATTTATATTCGTGTTCATTAAGCCATTGAAGCGTCTTCTCAAGATTATTTTTAACTACAGTATTACATTGAAACCTATGTTCGTGCAATAATATTGATAATATTTGTCTGGGAGTTTGAGGAATAAGAGCCCACTCATGTGTAAATATTACCAAAGTATCTTGATCTTGAAGTTTTCTTAATTCCTTGCCAATATTAATATGATTTTCTAATCTTATATTTGTTTTTATATATTTGAGATTATCTTTAATGATTTGATTATTGTTGAAGATATAGTTTGCTTCCTCTATAGTTAAATTGTATGATATACGATTCTTAGAGTCTGCACATAATAGGGTTGTCACGTTTTCCAAACAATGTATTAACGAGTCTGGGCAAAAATAATAATGAAGTCTTAAGGTTTTTGCAATAACAGAAGTATCTGCAAACCTATTAATGGCATTATTTACTTCATTAATTGATGTTCTAAATTCATGTTTAGTTATTTTATTATTAAATACCGGACTATCGCTATGAAACCCAATCTTTAGCCAATTGGAATTGCTAATAAATTCTGATTTATACTTTAATGGTATATCTACTACCCCCCCCCACATTTTGTTGATCTATAAGTATATAGCGCAAAATACGCTCCATATCTGTCATGTAATTCTTTAAGATATCCCATGAATGGTTGATCAAATAAAGAGGAATATGTATCCTGATTATTTATTAAATCAAAAATCGCCTCGACATCATCTATACTAATATGAACTACTTTATTTTGGGATTGCGATTCTATGGCATCAGAGTTATGATTCCATATATAAAAAATAAATATTATGAATGTGCACACAAAGATAGCTTTAATAACTATTTTTATAAAGCTATCTTTTTTCTTAGGTATGTACATATTAACGCTCTTTCTTCTTTTCTAAGTCCTATTATATAAGCCAAGCAACATACTACAATAAATGATAACACGATTAATGTTACAAAATGAAATTTAGATATTATATCAAAATACTGTATGCCCCAGTATATCGCCCCGCATAAGAAGCAAATTATCATACTTGGAAGTAATACCACATTTATAAATTTATAAATTGAAAATTGCGGAATAATTACTTTCATAATTGAAAGGCGCTCAATTATTGTGATTATAGAGATACAAATACTTATAATGAATACAATAGGAGGCCTATACCCTAATTTAAGGAAAATATAACTAAGTGGAACGTTTAACAATATTGATCCCCCTACAATAATTTGATACCACTTAATCTTTCCCGTTGCCTGAATGGCAGCTGCCATATTATGTGAAAAGGATTCTATTATTGAATTTACAATAACCAATTGTGTGAATAAAACGGTATATGAAGGTACTTCAACTAACCATTTTTGAAGAATTGACTTTGTAGCAACTAAAATTGGGAAAGATAATATTATTATTAACAAAAAAGCAAATTTCGAACCATAAGTCAATAGTTTTTGCATTTCAGAGTATTGCTCTTGGGAGAAACTTTTTACAATTTGTGGATTCACAGCAGTGGTAAAATTTTGGACAAAACTATTTACGGCTGCATTTACTTGATTTGAAATACCATAGGCAGCATTCACAATTGGCCCAAAGAAAATATTGAGAATTATATTGCATCCTTGCGTTTTCCCCATCCATGCTAACGAACCAAATGTATTCCAAGCTGCGTATTTTGACATCGTCCTAAATAAAGGTTTCTCGTACAGCCAACCCAAAACGCATTCGCGAAAAAAACGTTTACAATAAAGTATATATATAGTACTCACTATTAATGTCACAAACAACACTAAGAGTGAATAAATTTTTAATTTTTCAAACCTAAATAAAGATAGAGAAAAGGCAATGATTAGCTTAAAGAAAACCTCTATTATGCCTATAATTGCAAATGCTTGCATATGCTCTCTTGCGATTATTGCAGCATTAAAAGGCACTTGTAAGACAGACACAATATACGCTAAAACTGAACATTGAAAGACCCAATTAGCCGCTATCTTCTGTCCTGGAGGAATATTCATTATATTATTTAAAAACCATAGGCCTATCGTTTCCGCCAATAATAGAATAAATATAGCAATAATTAAGTGAATAGATAGGGCAGTTTTAAAAGTCTTTTTTAATTGTTCTTCGTTTGATCTGCCTAATTCATATGATAAAAAGCGTTGAGTGGACTGTGACATAGCTCCATTTAAGAATGAAAACATAACCACCACGCCACCCACTACATTGTAGATACCATAATCTGTTTCTCCTAATTCTGCTAAAACAATACGTGACGTATATAACGTTACTCCCATAATGAGTAACATTCTTACGTAAAGCATCATCGTGTTTTTGGCAATCCTTTTTGTATTAGCCGTAGATGAAGTCATTCAGATAAGTGTAATCTACTAATGCTCCCTTTAAATATATTTAGGATTTTTGTGGAGGAGGCGGGGGGCGGCGGTGACAGCCCATTCGATGCTGTTGTTGCCGATGAAGGAGAGTTTGTAGATGGTTCTGCCGCCTTCGGAGGCTTTGACGCCTGTGACTGTTGCTTCTTGTCCGACTAAGTTGCCGCCGAGTATTATAACGCGGTCGTTTTCTTTAATCGATAATGTTCCTTCGGGCAACAGCTCAATATCTGAGGAGAATTGACCAATCACTGTTTGGTATGCGAGAATTTCGCTTGTAGGAATTACGGCGTAAGGACTCGTGCGGTCGTTGGTCTGGCGGTAGCACCAAGCGAGGTTGCCGATATGGCGAAAAATCGTCGTGATGTCAGTGGGGCGACTTCTGAAAAACAGTAATCCGGGAATTATCGGCTTACGCTCTTTGACCATTTTATTTCCGACTCGGCGCATGATTTCCTCGCTCGGATAAAACAGGTCGGTGCATTTGACTTCGTCTTTTATTGCTTCGAGGGCTTGTTTGACCTGTTCGAATTTTACTCTTGGACGGAACTGCATGGCATACCAATGCGTTGGATTGGCGGTCAGCGAAGTAATTATACGCTGCTGTATCCTCGCCGCGTCTTCGGCTGTAACGTTTATGGGTTCAAGCAATCTGTAAACAGGATTGAACGATGGGGCATAGCCGTCTGTCATGCCGAGCATGACTCGCGGTGCGACTCCGTTTTGCAATGCTGCGAGGCTCCACAGATCTGTCGCCGTAGTTTCTTCGTCTTTCGACAGCGACATGCCATAAGGTGTCAGAGCAATATAAAAAAGTTTGCTCAGCTCTTTTTTCATCTGAGCTGGCGTTTTGACTGATTGACCGAGCGGAAAAAGATATTTATTTCGCGGTTGGGCGTATTTATCAACAACGCGTTTCAAAAGCTCATCATCCCCTTGATAGTCTGCCTTTTTATAATTTGCGATTTGTTCGAACGACATTCCACCGTTTAGTATAGCAAAAGCGACAATATCCGTTGCCAATCCTTTAGTGACATGTCCTGCTGCCCAAGACTGCAAAAATATACGGAGCCTATTTACCAAATCAGTCACCATCACTGAAAAACAACCTTCCGGTATTGCCAGAAGGCGTTTTCTCACAATGCCTAATGCATCTGACTGAGGAACCAAGCCGTCAGCAACAGCTTGATTATACAACGTGCCAAGTTGTTTAAGATAAAAGGCTGCTGTCTTCTGTGTATAGCTGTTTTGGATAAGCCATGCTGCCCATTCAAGCAAATAAGTTTCGGCAAAATGCTCCACGGAGACTTCATCTCCTCCAATAAAGTTCAGAAACGCATTAAAGGCTTTCTGCTTGCTGTCAGCCGTAGATTTATTGGGGATTTCAGCAATTTTCGTCCGAAAATATGACACAAGATTTTCTCCTCTAACCAATTCGTTATCAAATCCTACACCATCTATATCGTCGGGTAACGAAACCAAATTATTCTTCAATTCTTCTCTTCCCCCTATTTCAGTCGTACTCAGACAAGAACAGAGGTTTAGATGGGATATGTCAACTAATGTCATCGTCTTTCTCGTGGACGAAAAATACATTTTAACAGTGAGCACTTTTCAAAATGCGACACCGCCTGACGACAAAGTTACAAAATTTTCCCGTAACCTCACCATGATATCATCCAATAGTTGCATAATGAAATCGGAATAGAACATATATGCCGTAAAAGCATGCTTAATAATATAATTTCAGATGCAGCCAACATGAAAAATCTAACATATTGAAATATTATTTTGCTTAATCGGTAATTTTTATCTATTTTTGTCAAAACTACAGACGCAGCTCTCATGTCGGTTGTCTCTCGTGGCTCTGACTTGACAGCACAAAGTGGTTTTGAAATGGGCTACCCATTTCTAACAAATTTTTAATGATAATCGCAGTGGATTCTACCGGAAGTAATTTATACATCGCACATTCCCACATGCCTTTTGTGGAATCGCACATTCATGCGGGAGGATGCAGAGAAACGAAGTTTAATGAATACGCTTCATTGAATTCATTTGTTGAGTATCGCTATAGAATTAATCACATTAAACCATAAATCTTAATCTGAGCCATCACAATTATGCCAACCTGGTTTATTAACTGCATCGCCGTATTTTTCCTCTCTGTCTTCTGTGCAGGTATAGTCATCCCGCAGATACTTCTTATTGCTTTTCGAAAGAAACTATTCGATGTGCCTGATGCCCGCAAGATTCATAACAGCCTTGTTCCTCGCCTCGGCGGAATAGCATTTTCTCCTGTTATTTTTTTCGTGTCCTTTTTAGTTGTCGGATTGAACTTTACTTTCGGACATATCGGTATTTTAACAAGTTCATTAGCTGATTTAAGTCCGATATTATTTGGTTTCTGCGCCATGCTCCTGCTTTATCTGGTAGGCATCGCCGACGATCTTATAGGTGTCAGATACAGAGCAAAGTTCATTGCTCAGATTCTTTGCGCCATAATGCTTTTGTCAGGTAGTCTATGGATTAACGACCTTCACGGAGCTTTAGGAATACACCATCTATCCACATGGATTGGATATCCGTTTACTGTTCTACTGGTAGTTTTTATCATTAATGCAATCAATCTTATCGATGGAATAGACGGTCTTGCTTCAGGCCTAAGTGGTGTGGCTTGTTTTGTATATGGCATAACATTCTATATGACATCGCAGTATCTTTATGCCATGTTAGCTTTTGCAACGTTAGGAGTATTGATGCCTTTCTTCTATTATAATGTGTTCGGCGATCCCTCCCGCAGAAAAAAAATCTTCATGGGCGACACCGGCAGTCTCACAATCGGCATTATTCTGTCTATCCTGAGTATCCGCATGGCAATGTATCCCCTTGACGAATGCATATGGCATGCAAATCCATTAATATTGGGTTTTGCACCTCTGTTTGTTCCATGCTGTGATGTTGTCAGAGTGTACCTCCACCGTGTTCGCAATGGTAAGAACCCATTTCTCCCAGATAAGAATCATATTCATCACAAATTGCTCGCAATCGGCATGCCTCAGCGTTTAGCAATGATATCAATTCTCGTTAGCACGTTTGTTATCATAGTTTCAAACATTGTGCTTTCGAAATACATGAATATCAACCTCCTTATCGCATTAGACGTTGCCATATGGATTTCAGGAAATATCTGGCTGTCAAGACGTGCTGCCAAGCGCCAGACCGTCTAAAAAACTTTACACCTAATTACCGTATTTGTCAATTAACGAAGCCAGACCGACAAGCACCTAGCATAGTGAATAAATCGCTATTGGGTTGAACAATCCCCAAAGTATAGATCACTGCATACACAATATATATAGCGAAGGGATTATTTTTCCGACAAAAAGCAAATAATAAAATCTCCGCCGAAAACCAGTCAAATGCCCATGGTTGTCGGCGGAGATTTATATTTTTATCCGGTAGATTTTATTTCACCGAGACTTTTATGGAGTGGGAGCCGACGCGGACGATGTAGATGCCCGGGGCGCAGGGAACGGTCTCTCCATAGGTGAGTTTTTCGCCCTTGGTGGAGCCTGCAGCGTATATTACTTTTCCATCGAGCGAATAAATCGCCGCGTCTTCAAAGGCTTCACGCGCGATGTAAATCGCTCCTTCAAGTCCGTAGGCAAGAATTCGGTCGTCGACTGCAATATCATCGATTCCTGTTGTGCGGGGTGCGGAATCCCAACCGGATATGACATGACGCCGATTAATAAGAGTTGCCAACCTGTTAATAATTTCTTTGTCTTTGGCATTACCTGATTTTTCGAAATCATAAACGCCTTGGAAACCGGAGTAGTAAGCCAACGGGGCATATTCGAATTCATGATTTTCCTCGAATTTATCTATATAGTCGACAAAACGCTGATAATATGTCGGCGAGAAAGAGTATAATCCACAGTTATATGGAGTCAATCGAGAACGTGTCTGTGTTTTCGGGTCCCATGAGTAATTATAGCCTTCAAATTCCATTTCAAGACCAAACTCTTTATTATCAGCATAGTCCATCGCCTGCTCTATATACTTCATCGGTTGCCAATCGCGGAAATAGTAATTAGGCTGGATGTAAACGACATCTATACCATATGACTCCCAGTTATCAGCATTCTGATTCGGAGCTATATCATAGACCTGCTCCGGAGTCGGCGCGGTCTTATCTGTATATCGCGTAAGATAAGGTATCCAATAGACCTTCAAATCTTTGTCGTGATAGTACTGATTGACCGACTGAGCCATCTGCAGGGCAGTATTACCGAAAGTCTCGTTAGTCCAATATACGCCTTCAAGTTCAAGATGCTTGAACCCCGCCTTTTTCCACTCTGAAATCAATTGGTCGGCATACCATTTCATTCCGTCGATACGATCCTGCACTTTGGTAAAGTCAAGCGTTCGGCTGTTATTTATAGTACCCCAAATATCCGATTTAACTTCTGCAACAGGAAGAGTAAACACTACTTTATGTTTGTGCCCGGGTTCGCCAAGTTCGGGAATGAGCTCGTCAATCAGATTGTCAAGCGCACGACAACCATAACCCGTCTTGGTTCCGAGCTGTTCATGGAGTAGACGTTCCCAATCGGCTTTCTTTGCACCCTGAACCTGTTCAGTGGTCTCACCGAACGATACTTGAAGACCCTGCTCGTTATACGCAAGAAATTCAATCATCAGAAAACCATCGAACATCCAAGACTTAGAGCCGTCAGGATATGTATGCACCACGTAGGGGGTAAACAAGTCCTTATTCCAGTCAGGGCGATGCTGACTTCCAATATAAATCAGTGCCAAATCATCGATATCGGTAACTTCCGCATAAAACGAATTATTCTCTGCAGAAGCAAAGAGAGAAGCGCAGAGCAGACCTGCGATAAGAGATATTTTTTTCACTATATAATCAGGTTTTAGGTTTTATATTACAAAGATACCGAATAAAACAAATTATCGGGAATCGTTTTAGTTAAAAAACAGCAATTATCACGAAAGAACACGCTATAATCGCATCAATCAATCACTTGATTCGTATCCATCGAAATGGCTTTGACTCCTATAGCGCGGTTGGTAATCGTCTGAGGAGTCCCGCCGTAATAGACTTTCCCCGAGCCAGCCCCTGTAACGGTGAGCGAAGCAGACGCATTACAGTCAATCGGACCGGTACCGAACACATTACATTTTGTCCGTTCCGACTCCAGTCCCGACGCCTCGAGTCGACCGGTGCCGACATTACGCAAATTGGCTTCTCGCGTAGAACCATTAGCGACAAGATGACCATTTCCAGTACGGATAGACAAATCGGCTTTATGGGTCTGAACATTATCGATAATAAGAGTTCCGTTTCCGACAACTGACGCTTTGAATTCTCTGACCGGCACCATTCTGCCTATTCTAACAACAGAATCTCCGGAATTTTCAACTTTCTGAAGCGTCATTGAATAGATTTTGAGCGTGGGCAAGTCACTAATAGTTGTTCCCTCTGCATCAATCTGAATGACAAGACTATTTTTCTTATTTGTAAACATCAGTTTCTGCGCTGTCGCAGCGTCACACTCGAAATAAGCCCATCCGGCAGAGTCCGTCGAACAGTTATATTCGACATTTATACCGTCGTTAACCTTAAATTCACTAAAATCACCTACATCGAGTTTATACATACTTTTCTGAGCCGTCGACGAGGATGCTACTGCAAAGGCAGCTAAAAGAATCATGCCAGCTCTATAATTCAATTTCATAATTTATAAGGGTTGATATGGTTTTACTTGTATTATATTTTCGGTATTTCCGCCCAATTTGACAGGAACACCCGCCGGATAATAGATATGTCCGTCTCCGAAGATTTTCAAATCCAGTTTGCCGGTAACGAGTTGTTGAAGTTCAACAGAACCGTTCCCTCTCTCAACAACCGCACAATCGCGGGCAGAACCGGCGAACGACAACTTACCGCTACCCCGCTGAGTAACAGTCATCCGGGAAGCCGTGACGGCATCCGCCTTTATCTTTCCGCTGCCTGAGACCGAAAAGTTCAACGTCGATGCAGTAAGTTCACCCGATATTGAAATCAAGCCCGAACCGGAAAGCGACACATTAATATTCGGAGCCGACATATCATCTATCGACATTGACGATGCGCCCGAAACCACCAATGCAAGAGATTCTCCTGACTTTATCTCATCAATTACCACTTTCGCACGCCCGGCCACTTCAACCACCCGCAAAAGTGTGTCAGAATATAGAGTCAGTTTAGGCAGGTTACGCACGCCCGGGACTGACGGAACCGAAACATTCAACGACGCGCCCGCATATGAAAACTTAATGTTAACGGCATCATCATGCTTGACAAGCATCCCGACGGAATCCTGATTGCAAATGACATGTACTTCGCAAGAACCTGCGACATGAAGTTCGTCAAAAGAGCGACCTTCAGCGACTAACGCACCGACGATAAGCACACAAAAGCCAATAATCAACCGAAACACCTTCATACACACAAGCGAGGCAAAATATTATTCTCAACGTCAGCAATGATATCGAGCAACTCATTGTAAGTCGCCGCCTGAAGCATGGCAATGCGGGTCGGACGGAAATTAGGTATGCTCTTGAAAAGCGGAGACGCCGCGAGATGGCGACGAATATGCAATATCCCCCGATACTCGTCAATACGGTTGATACTTTCGCGTATCTGACGACGCAGGCAATCAAATTTTTCCGACACTGTAGGCTGTGTCAGCGAGGGGTCAAGCGCTGCTTTCAGCTCTCGAAAAACCCATGGCGCTCCTATCGAAGCTCGACCGACCATAACGCCATCGACACCATAACGATCAAATGCCTCACGCAGTCGCTCGGGCGTGGTAATATCGCCGTTACCTATTACAGGAATAGCGAGTCGGGGATTGGATTTTACCTTAGCAATCATTTCCCAGTCAGCGTCGCCTGTGTACATCTGCGAACGAGTGCGTCCGTGGACGGTCAGAGCCTGAATACCACAATCCTGGAGCTGCTCTGCAAGTTCGACGATGATTTTTGAATTATGGTCCCAGCCGAGTCTGGTCTTAACAGTAACCGGCAATTTCACCGCATCCACGACCGCGCGCGTAATCTGCAACATCTTTGGAATATCACGCAGCATTCCGGCTCCAGCACCCTTACCTGCTACCTTTTTAACCGGACAACCGAAGTTGATATCGATAATATCAGGATTGGCTGCTTCTACGATTCGGGCTGCCTCTACCATCGGCTCTACCTCACGACCATATATCTGAATGGCAGTAGGACGTTCGGCAGGATTTATATTTAATTTACGTGTCGTTGCCGCAATGTTGCGGATAAGAGCATCTGCCGAAACAAATTCCGTATAGGTCATATCGGCTCCGAACTCTTTGCATATGAGCCGGAACGATTCGTCCGTGACATCCTCCATTGGAGCCAGCATCACGGGACGTTCGCCTAAATCGATATTACCTATTTTCATGTCAAACTTATTTCAATACAAAGGTAGATAATTATTCAGTGAATATAGACATTTCAAAACACAAAAAAGACCGCAATGCGATCTTCTTTGTGAATAGATTTCTATAAAAGCGGATTATTTTTATTTCGCTTCATCCGCCGGCAAGCTATATACAAAGCTTGTCAGACAGAAATATGCCGGAACGGTGAGCCCGTAAGCGTTTTTCTGGGTTGAATCGATATAGAACAGAACTTTGTCGACCGTGCCAAGTTCGGCAAGTGAAATGTAAGCCCAATCCAAAAGGAACTGACCACCCGCCATAAGAGGATATTTAAGCTGTTTAGTCATGACACCGTTGCGGACTCCGACAACATTCAGCACAAAATTATCAGTAGTAGTGAATTTGGGATTAAATGCTGTTCCGTTCTTAGCTGCATAGTAAGCATAAGTAGAATTTGCCACGAATGCATACTGAGGAATGAAGTAGCCTTCATTGACGCTAAGCGAACATTTGTCGTTTGCAAGAGGATTTTCACTTACAACAGCCTCGCTATTTCCGACCAGATAAACTATATCATTGGGGTTCTGAGGTACACATGCCCACTGATGAGCAACCCAGTCATCGGCATGCTCGGTATTATCATTTACCTTAGAAGGGCAAAAACCTTTCCATGCAGGATATGACACACCGTCATACTCGTCCGCCCATGCCTTATGGCTGAACGAAAAATTTCCTATCTTTAGATCTCCTGTCGCAGCATTATAGCAATCAGCCCAGTAATTATCCGAATTAAATTCAATCTGAGCCTTCTCCAAATCTATCTGATAGAGCTTAATAGAGGGACCATCATCGTTGTTACATGAGGTAAAACCGAATATTGAGCAAGCACATATTGCCGCAACAGCAAAAAACTTAAATGATTTCATAAACTAAAAGTAATTAATCTGTATAAATTAGGGATTAAAATATATATTTCAACTAATACATGTACAAAGATAAGTATTCGCCGACACTCCGGCAAATTTTTGTGGAGTCGTTAAATACTTTTTCGAAATAGGTCAAATAAATCATAAAAGTGTTAACGGGTTTTATTAACTTTGCATAATACATTTTTTCAATGCCGCAAAACCGACCCATGCACAGACGTAGAATATGTATAGTGACGAGTACCAGGGCTGACTGGGGGCTACTCTCCCCTATCGCCAAAGCTCTGAATGGCAGGGACGACTGCGATGTGCGGATTATTGCCACCAACATGCATCTGAGCGAACGATTCGGAATGACCGTCAATGATATTATCGCAGATGGTTTCGAGCCGGAAAAAGTTAATATGCCATGCGAAGACGACAGCCCTGCAGCCAGAGTCAAAGCAATGGGCATATGCATGACAGGCATGGCAGACGTATTTCAGAAAATCAAACCTGAACTGACAGTTATATTAGGAGACAGATATGAGATGCTTGCCGTTGCTTCCGCAGCCGTGTTGATGCACATACCTATTGTCCATATAGCCGGCGGCACGATATCGGAAGGAGCCATCGATGACTCTATCCGGCATGCCATCACCAAACTGTCATCAATCCACCTCACTGAAACCGAGGATGCCAGAAAGCGTGTAATCGCAATGGGTGAAAATCCCGAACGGGTTATCGACACAGGAGCAATCGGTGTCTGGAATATCCGTAATATCCCTATTCTCGACCGGCGGCAATTAAGTGAAGATATTGATTTTGATTTATCCGCGCCTTTTGCCGTAGCAACTTTTCATCCTGCAACGCTTGACGAGGCGGACCCCGGACAACAATGTCACGAAATGCTGTCAGCACTTGAACGCGAAGATAATCTCAACTTATTACTCACCTACCCCAACAATGACAGCGGTTCGAGTAAGATAATAGCAGAAATAAAGGACTTTGCATCGAAGCATCCTAAACGTGTAAAGCTTGTAAAATCGCTTGGCATGAGACGCTATCTTTCTGCTCTTGAATATGCTGAATTCTCAATCGGCAATTCGTCGAGCGGAATTGTCGAAGTCGCATCATCAGGAATTCCTTCAATCGATATAGGCATCAGACAGCGTGGGCGATTGTCGGCAAATTCGGTAATTCACTGCGGCAACAGCGAAGCCGAGATTTCTCAAGCCATAAAAATTGCTCGAAGTTCTGAATTCAGGGCATTGGCAGCCAAACGCGAAAATCCATATTATAAGCCCGATACGCTGCAAACTATGGTCGACACCATAATGTCTGTAGATCTGTCAGGATTGAGTGCCAAACGTTTTTACGAAAATCAGAAAGAATGATAACACCTCTATATATCATACCGGCGCGCGGAGGAAGCAAAGGCATCCCCGGAAAAAACATAAAACCTTTATGCGGGCGCCCGCTCATAGCATATACCATCGAGGTCGCTAAAGAATGCGCCACTGATGACAATCATATCATCCTCTCGACCGATTCGGAAGAAATAGCACAGGTTGGACGCGCATTGGACTTGAAAGTTGACTATATGCGCCCTGCCGAACTTGCCACCGACAAGTCAGGAAGCCGTGAGGTCATTCTCGATGCTATGGACTGGGCTGAAAAAAATGGAATAAAATATGACTGCGTTGTACTGTTACAACCCACGTCTCCCATGCGCACAGCCGAAGATATCAAAGAATGTCTCAATCTGTATAGCGATAACATCGATATGGTTGTAAGTGTTACAGAAGCGGTTACCAATCCTTATTACAACTGCTTCGAAACAGATGTAGAAAGCGGTTTCCTTCATATTTCAAAAGGTGACGGAAAGCTCTCAAGACGCCAGGATGCTCCCCCGGCATGGGAATATAATGGTGCGGTATATGTCATAAATCCAAAATCGATACGTGCTCATGCATTGGGAGAATTCGAGAAAAGAGTGCCGTTCGCGATGCCAAAAGAGCGGAGTATCGACATTGACACGCCGACCGATTGGATTGTAGCGGAAGCTTTGATAGAGCAAACCAATCATCGTAATCATCCGTTATAGAATATGAATATGAGTACTACCGCAATTAGCAGACATATTATTCACCGTGATGAGCAACTGCTCGATGCATTGAGCAAACTGAACAGTCTGCCGGGAAATGAAATGACATTATTCATTGAGGATGATGAGCATAAAATCGTCGGCACCCTGACTGACGGAGACATACGTCGCGCACTTCTCTCGGGAGCGGAACTAAAAAGCGCGGTAAAGGATATCATGTACCGCTCGTTCAAAAGCATAATAAAAGGTAAAGCGGATATTGAATTACTCAAGGAGTGTCGCGAACGCGGCATAACAATTTTACCCGAAATTGACGAGGATGGCAAAATATGTGGGATTGTAAATCTCAATGTCAAGCACACCATCTTGCCTGTCAGCGCAATTCTCATGGCGGGCGGAAAAGGCGAACGCCTAAGACCTTTGACGCTCGACACCCCCAAACCCTTGCTTGAGATTGACGGAAAAGCCATTATCGACTATAATATAGAGGCACTCGCCGCATGCGGCATTACGGATATAACCGTCTGCACTCGTTACCTTTCGGAAAAAATATATGACCACTTCTCGAAACCGGTGGCAGGAATAAATGTAAAATGCATCCGCGAAGAGATACCATTGGGTACTCTGGGGGCTGCTTCACTGATAAATCACGGAGAAGAAGGCACAAGCCTTATCATGAATTCCGACCTGCTTACGAGCATTTCTTTCGAGGATTTCTACATGAAACATATCGCAGAACAGGCAGCCATCAGCATAGCGGTTATTCCTTATCAGGTATCCGTTCCTTATGCTGTGCTGACGACCGATAGATCTCAAGTAACCGGCATTGAAGAGAAACCTTCGTTCTCTTATTATGCCAATGCTGGTATATATCTTATTTCAAATAAATTATTAAACACGCTCGAAGCGGACAAACGCATTGACGCGACAGATTTCATACAGAACGCAATCGCTGACGGTCACAAGGTGACATATTTTCCGATTAACGGCACATGGATTGATATCGGTTCTCCAGTCGATTTTCGTCAGGCTGCTGAAATAATGCGTCACCACCGCAATATGAGCGATAAATAAAATTATTGTTATTATGGCAGACTCAAACTTTATAGACTATGTGAAAATACTCTGCCGCTCAGGTAAGGGCGGTGCCGGTTCACGACATTTCTATCGTGCGAAATATGTTCCCAAAGGCGGACCCGACGGCGGCGACGGCGGTCGCGGCGGTCACATTATACTGAAGGGAAATAAAAACATGTGGACGCTTCTGCCTCTAAAATATCGCCGGCACATTTTCGCCGGAAACGGACAAAGTGGCTCCGGCGGCAGAAGTTTCGGAAAAGACGGAGAAGACGTGATTATTGAAGTACCCTGCGGCACAGTGGTCTACGACGCCGAAACAGGTGAATTTCTGTGTGAGGTCACCAATGACGGCGAAGAAGTCAAGCTCCTGAAAGGAGGTCGCGGTGGACTCGGCAACTGGCATTTCAAAAGTTCCACTAACCGCACTCCGCGATATGCACAGCCCGGAGAACCGGCTATAGAGAAATCCATTGTCCTCGAATTGAAAATGCTTGCCGATGTTGGTCTTGTCGGATTTCCGAATGCCGGTAAATCAACCTTACTGTCAGCAGTCTCTGCCGCTCGTCCTAAAATCGCCGACTATCCGTTCACTACTATGGAACCTCAGCTCGGCATTGTAAGCTATCGCGACAATCGCTCGTTTGTAATGGCTGACATTCCCGGCATAATAGAGGGTGCGAGTGAAGGCAAAGGTCTTGGGCTGCGTTTCCTTCGCCATATCGAGCGTAACGCCGTACTGCTTTTCATGGTTCCGGCTGACGCTGACGATATAGCTGCTGAATATAAAATTCTGCTCAATGAACTTGAGCAATTCAATCCTCAGCTTTCCGACAAGCACCGTATTCTGGCTATATCTAAGAGCGACATGCTTGATGAGGAACTGATGGCTGACATAGCGAAAACTTTGCCCGAAGACGTTCCTCATGTATTCATCTCGGCTGTAACCGGTCAAGGCATCGGCGAACTTAAAGATATTCTGTGGCGCGCTATAAACGACGACAGCAACCGAGCTGCTGTGGATATCGTCCACCGACCTCTCGATGTCCGTCACCGCGTTCGAGAAGAAGACGAATTCATATTCGAATACGAGCCAATGCCGGAGGATGAGGAGGGCGAAGACCTCCAATCGATTTCTCCCGACGAATGGGGCGAAGACGGTTATGACTGGGAAGAGGAAATCGAACCGGAAGACGAGTCATACACTGAAGAATAACACTATATTATGGCGCAACTGACTGTAAGTGAACTATACCGAGAATTGATTGCGACTCTCGCGCCATCTCTCGGAGAACGGGAAGCCAAGTCGGCTGCACGCGTTATTCTGGAAGACGTCAGGGGCATTTCGCCTACTGATATTATTATCAACGGTCATCGCACGGTTGAAGACATTACAGCCAACCGTGTCAGACGTATAGCCGATGCCGTTATCGACGGCGAACCGGTGCAATATGCCGTCGGAAGCGCCCGTTTCTATGGCATGGATTTTCTTGTATCGCCCGCTGTCCTGATACCCAGACCCGAAACCGAAGGTCTGGTAGACATGATTGTAAAGGACTATGCCGACAGGTCTGACCTCAAGGTTCTCGATTGTGGAACCGGAAGCGGCTGCATAGCGATTGCGCTTGCCCGTAATCTTGCATTTGCCGATGTTGACGCCATAGATATCAGTGACGCAGCGATTGAGGTTGCCAACGTCAATGCCAAGGTCTTAAAAACCTCCGTGAAAGTTTACAAACGTGATATTATGACATTAAAGCCCGATAACGAGCGATACGATATAATAGTCAGCAATCCCCCGTATATATCTGAGACAGAGGCGGCAGAAATGGACAAACGGGTTAAAGACCATGAACCCCGGACGGCTCTTTTTGTACCTGATGACAATCCGCTGCAATTTTATCGTCCGATAGCCGAATATGCTTCTGTCGCGCTCAAATCCGGCGGAGCCTTGTATTTCGAAATCAATCCGCGTTTTGTCGATGAGATGAAAAGTATGCTGGCTCAATCGGGTTTCAATAATATAGATACTCAAAGAGACTATATCGGCAGGTATCGTTATATCAAGGCGAGCAAATGATACGGTCAAGAAAACCCATTACTCCGGACAATGCCCTGCGCCGACTTGAAGACCTGTGCGCCCGTAGCGAACAATGTAGCGGAGAAGCCCGTAAAAAACTCTATAACTGGGGTATCCAGGCAAAAGACACCGAACAGATTATCAGTTCGCTAATCGAACGACGCTTTATCGACGACCGACGTTACTGCCGGGCATTTGTCCGTGATAAACTTATGTTTTCGCACTGGGGCAAAAGAAAAATCAAACTGTCGCTGATACAGAAACGCATCGACAGAAATATTATCGATTTCGAACTTGAGCAAATCGACATTGATACCTATACGGATATCTTAAAAAGAATTGTTCTGGCAAAAGCCAGAACAATCAAAGACGCCGACACATATGAAGGTCGTACACGTTTATTCAGATTTGCTGCCTCTCGCGGTTTTGAACCTGATTTGATATCAAAGCTTATACGCGATATGGCGAAGAATGTTAAATGATAAGCATTGCATCGCCATAAGCTCCAAACTTATAGCCTTCTTTTACTGCTTCTTCGTATGCCTTCTTTATTAAATCATATCCGCCGAAGGCAGATACCATCATGAGCATGGTTGAATAAGGCATATGGAAGTTACTTACGAG
Source organism: uncultured Bacteroidales bacterium (assembly GCA_947175535.1). Classification (GTDB taxonomy): domain Bacteria; phylum Bacteroidota; class Bacteroidia; order Bacteroidales; family Muribaculaceae; genus CAG-873. The sequence goes on along the minus strand of CAMWNF010000008.1, from coordinate 14,142 downwards.
AGCCGTGGTGACCGTGAAATCGTAAGGGGGAAATATAAATTTATTGGTCCAGCCGTCGTAAGTCTTCATATGACCGCCCATGCTGACAGCTGTTGCTATACCACGGAGAACCGACGTTCCGACCGCACACACCTGCTTGTCATTATCTTTAGCTTTATTGACCGTGTCGACCAGTTTCTGCGATGCTTCCATCTGCTCGGAATCCATGCGGTGTTTGGTCAAATCCTCCACATCGATTTCACGGAAGTTACCCAGACCGCTGTGCACGGTTATAAATGCCTGCTCGACTCCTTTTATTTCAAGACGTTTGAGCAATTCGCGAGAAAAGTGCATGCCTGCAGCGGGGGCGACTACAGCTCCCTCCTTATCTGCAAATATACACTGATATGCCTCAGCATCGTCTGCGTTAGACTCACGTTTGATATATTCCGGCAGCGGCGTGTGACCGAGGGCGTAGAGAGCTTTCTTGAATTCATCGTGCGGTCCGTCATAGAGGAAACGCAATGTGCGGCCGCGCGACGTAGTGTTATCGATAACTTCAGCTACCATCGATTCATCGTCGCCGAAATACAATTTATTTCCGATACGGATTTTTCGCGCAGGTTCTACAAGCACATCCCATAGTTTATTGTCAGAATTCAGTTCACGGAGGAGAAAAACCTCTATACGCGCCCCGGTTTTTTCTTTGTTTCCGTAAAGCAACGCAGGAAAAACCTTTGTATCGTTGAACACCATGACATCACCGTCACCGAAATATCCGAGAATATCCTTGAACACTTTATGCTCTATTTCTCCGGTTTTTCGGTTTACTACCATCATGCGAGCCTCGTCGCGATGGTCTATAGGATATTGCGCGATTAATTCTTCAGGCAGACGAAATTTAAACTGTGATAGTTTCATCGTTATCTATATTTTTTCAAATCAATATTTTCTGTTATTTTTGATTAGCTTCATCTTCGGGCATCTCTACCTCGGCATTGGCTATCATCGTGACAGCATCATCTACTGACAGACACCTGTCGACGCGAATGTCTCCCACCCTCGTCCTACGCAAAGCAGTGAGATGGGCTCCCGACTCAAGAGCCTGCCCGATGTCACGGGCAAGTGCCCTTATATAAGTACCCTTGCTACAAACAACTCTGATAGTTATTTCTTCCGGCTTATAATCAAGCAACTCGATTTCATCGATTACAAGCACTTTGGGTTTGAGTTCAACTTCCTTGCCCTTGCGTGCCATGAGATAAGCCCGCTTGCCGTCGACCTTACATGCCGAATAAGACGGAGGCACCTGCTCTATGCGACCGACAAAACGCTGCAGCACATCTTCGACCATCTGTCTGGTGATATGGCTGACCGGATATGTAGCATCGATTTTCGTCTCAAGGTCGAATGACGGAGTAGTCGCACCCAGAGCAATGGTAGCCACATATTCCTTGACCCCCGCCTGCAGTTCCTCGATGCGTTTGGTGGCTTTGCCGGTGCAGACTATCATCACACCGGTGGCGAGTGGGTCGAGCGTTCCGGCATGCCCCACCTTGAACTTCCTGACACCCATACGCTTCATTACTGCACCACGCAGACGCTTGACCGCATCAAACGAAGTCCATCCGAGCGGCTTGTCGATATATAATATTTCTCCGGTGATAAAATTCATATCAGAATGAAGTGACAATACATATCACTCCGACAATCAGGCAATAAACGGCAAACCACACAAGTTTTCCCCGTTTAACTATTTCAAGCATCCATTTGCAGGCAATACAACCGACAACGAACGACGCAAGGAACCCTACAAGCATAGGCACCCAGCCGATTGAGGCACCTGCTGCCGCACTTCCTTCGAGAATCTTCTTCACATCGAGCAATGCCTCGCCCAATATCGGTATTATTACCATAAAGAACGAAAACTGAGCGACTTGTTCGCGACGGTCTCCCAGTAATATACCCGTGGCAATTGTGGTTCCCGAGCGAGAGAGTCCGGGAAGAACAGCCACAGCCTGAGAGCATCCGATTATGAAAGCGTCAAACATCGATATATCACGACCTTTATAGGCTTTTACATCGGGATGGTCAATCGCTTTGCGTGTACGGAAAAAATATGAAAATGTCAGTAAGGCTGCCGTTACACAAAGACATATGCCGACGATGCCTAAACCTCCGCCAAAGAAACTTTCAATCGTCTCTTTGAAAAACAGACCTACAACGGCAACAGGTACACATGAAACAAGAATCTTGACAACGTAATAAAAATTATTGTCTCTCTTGAAGGTGAAAAACGAGGTACACAACGGCACAAACTCACGCCATAAAACGACAATCGTACTAAGCACTGTCGCAACGTGAAGCATTACATCGAATTCAAGGCTTTCAGCTCCTGTCAAATCAAGACCTAACAACTCCCGGCATATTTCGAGATGACCTGACGAACTGATGGGAAGATATTCCGCCAGACCTTGCACAATACCCATGATTAGGGCGTTAATCCAATCCATAGTGAAGAAAAATCGGAATTAAAAAATTATAGAATCAACGTGACGAAGGGCGGACGGCTATTGCCACTCCCATTCCGACAAAACCTAAAAAGGCAAGGAAGGGTCCGACCACAATTCGACGCGTACTGAATATATCGGGATTAAACTCATCGACAGTAGAACTGCCTCCGAGCATCAATAGAAAACCTATTATGATAAGCGCTCCTGCTATCGCCATACCGATAAAATTACGTTTGGCAAGAGGCATCGATTGACGGTTTTCCTTTATTATATTATCATTAGATTTCATTTTCTCTTTTACCTTAATTTATTTAAGCTGCTATTTCATAAACATATCATCATAATCGGCGCGCAGATAACGGTTGGTGGCAAACAGCGAAGCGAGTGTGCATATTACCACTCCTACAACAATCATCAGACACATTACCATTGCACAAGACTGCCATGAGAAACACGCTCCGATGAACGGATCTATATTAGCTCCGTAAGCGAGCATTGCTATCAGCAGTGCCGAAGCTATCACTGCAGAAATCAAACCGTTAAAGGCCCCTGTCAATACAAACGGGCGACGTATGAAGCCGCCGGTAGCACCGACAAGTTTCATTGTATGAATGACAAAGCGGCGGGAATAGACGGCAAGATGGACTGTATTATTTATAAGTATAACCGAGATAACCAGTAAGGCTGCGGCTATAGCAAGTAAAATCCATGAAGCCCTGCCAAGAGTGGAATTTACTGCGGCAATCATGGTGCTTTCAGTAAGCACCGACTCCACTGCATCATCCGCACCTAAAACAATCGCCAAAGCATCTATGCTGTCAACGCAAGCATAGGTGGGAGAAACTTTCACATCAAATTCAGCCCCGTAAGGATTGACATCAAGCAACGAAGCGATATCTTCGCCAAGATACTGGGATTCAGCCGCAAGGATATCTTCTGCCGACGAATAGACGTATGACCCGACATACGGCGCCGTATTAAAGAGTTGTTTCAGGCGATTGATATTCTGGTCAGTGACATTTCGTTCCAGTTTTACAATAAAGCCCAGATTGCTTTTCAATGCATCGGCTCCAGAACGACCGGCCATGCCGATGACAGCCAGAATTCCCAAAATCAGGAGAACCAGTGTCACACTTACGATTGCTGTCAATTGTGAGCCGAATGTCGATATGCGGGTTGCGCGTCTTTTAGTCATAATTTCCTGCAAAATTAATACATTTAAGACCGCTTGTCAATACTTAGCCCTTACTTTAGGTGGTTGTTTAACTTATTTTGCTTAATTTTGCGCCCGAAAAAGTATGACAATCGCCATTAAAAAACGTAGTCTGATAGCGACATTGCTGCTTATGCTGTTCCTGAGTTTTCAGGGAGGGCGCATGCTTTGCTATCACACCCATGTTTTCGGCAACTCCGTCATTTCACACTCCCACCCCTTCAATAACGCTGAGCGACAGCACACATCATCCGAACTGGAATCGTTGGCAATCATTACTGCCGACCTAATGACAGATAATTCAACTGTCATTCCGGATTTGCCATTACCCTCGTTCGATGGATGCAAATTCATTACAGTTGCTGAGGAACATACAAATAAGGGGTTCTCACACTCTCTTAAAGGCCGTTCACCTCCATTCATTCATGTAATCTGATTTCTTTTTACTACGGGAGTCTGCCACACGCAGATTCTCGGGACTGTGAATTTCACGAAGTATTACCATTCAGATATTTACATGAATTTAAGGTTTTTCGCGACTGCAATTATTGCGGTTGCTGCTCAATATATATCAGCATATAAGATTGATGGAAAAGTAATTGACAAGCATACTGGCGAAGCGGTCGCTTATGCATCAGTCGCCGTGGAGGGTTCCCAGCTGGCGACAATGACTGACGAGAACGGGTGTTTTACTTTTAACATCTCCGGCGACAGACCTCAGACTATCAAGGTCTCAATGATAGGATACGATAACAGCGAAGTAACCGTAACGCCGGACGGTAACGAAACAGAGGTATTGACTATCGAGCTGCGTGAAAACGCTGTGGCTATGGACGAATTAGTCGTTTCAGCCAACCGCAATGTTGTCCGCAGATGCGAAGCTCCGGTCGTGGTGAGCGTCTTGAGCAACAAACTATTCGAGACCGTCAATTCCACCGACTTAGCACAGTCGCTCAATTATCAGTCGGGACTTCGCGTTGAAAACAACTGCCAGAACTGCGGTTTTCCACAATTACGCATCAACGGTCTGGAAGGAGCCTATTCACAGGTATTGATAAACAGCCGACCTGTCGTCAGCTCGCTATCAGGAGTGTATGCTCTCGAACAGATGCCAGTCAATATGGTCGAACGGATTGAAGTTGTAAGAGGCGGAGGCTCGGCTTTGTTTGGCGCTAACGCCGTAGGAGGCACTGTCAACGTAATCACAAAAGAACCCATAAACGACCATTTCGAGGTCACCACCGACATTGAAAACCACAATGGTAAATCATGGGAAGAGAATGTTGCGGCAAACGCCACCATTGTTGAACCCGATGGAAGATATGGTATAGCATTTTATGAATCATACCGACACCGCTCCCCCTATGACCATGATGGCGACGGCTTCTCCGAAATAGGCAAACTGAATGCAAACACACTTGGCTTCAACGCATTTTACAGATTTGACCAAACAAAGAAAATCAATCTCGAATATCATAACACTTATGAATTCCGGCGAGGAGGCAACAAATTTGACCTTGAACCTTTCCAGACTGACATTACCGAGCAGACACAACACTATATAAATAGCGGAAGTCTGAATTATACGCAAAGCTGGAACGATTATAAGTATCGCCTGAACGCATATGCTTCGGCTCAACACATTGACCGGAACAGTTATTATGGTGCTCAGCAGAACCCTGATGCCTACGGTAAGACCACCGATATTACAGCATTAGGAGGAGCGACATTCAGTGCCGACTTCAACAAAGTCGTTGTATCGCCCGCTACATTTACAGCCGGAGTTGAATATCATACCAACCGCCTTCACGATGTCATGGTCGGATATGGTCGTGATATGCGGCAGAATGTCAGCATATTCGGTACATTTATCCAGAATGAATGGAAACTGAAACATTTCACATTTCTCGCCGGAGTTCGTTTCGACAGTCACAACCTGATTGACAATCCAATCATCAGTCCACGTCTGAACCTTCTTTATCGCCCGACGTCGGCATGGCAGTTCCGGGCGACATGGTCTACAGGGTTCCGTGCCCCTCAGGCTTATGACGAAGACCTTCACGTAACTGCAGTCGGTGGAGAAGGTGTAATCATCCGCCTCGCCAACGGTCTGAAACCCGAAAGGTCAAACAGCTTCAGCGGCTCCATTGACCGGGATGTTTCATTAGGAGAAGTAGATGCAGACTTTCTTATTGAAGGATTCTACACGGAGTTGCGTGATGTTTTCGTGCTTGAGATGCTTGGTGCGGATGAAGCAGGAACTGTTATAAAAGAACGTCGCAACGGCAACGGAGCAAAAGTCTACGGCGCGAATATCGACTTCAAATTCGATTACACGGATTATTCATGTCAGCTTGGCTTCACGGCTCAGAAAAGCCGATATAATGTTGCGGAAGCATGGAGTGAAGATGAAAACATAGCTCCGACAAGACAGATGCCGCGTGCTCCTGACCTGTATGGTTATTTCACCCTCACAGCGCGCCCGCTCAAGCGTTTTGAATGCTCGGTGTCCGGAGTTTATACCGGAAGGATGTACGTCCCCCACTTTGCTCCCACACCTGAAGACATTCCCGCAGATTATGAATACGAATACCCGCTGACCGATATTTTATATCATAGTCCGTCATTCTTCGAACTTGGACTGAAGGCGTCTTACACCATACCTCTTTCGGGAAAGCTCCGCATGCAGATTGCCGCAGGCGTCAAGAATCTTACAGGAGCATTTCAGAAAGACCTTGACAAAGGCGGTTTCCGTGACTCCGGATATTTCTACGGTCCTACACAGCCGCGCACTTATTTCGTAAGTCTGAAATTCCTGACAATATAGTTAACGTTAGTTAACTTTATGTGTGCAACCTGGCAATATTTGTTAACGGCACCTCAATTATCATCGCTTCGGTTGTTATAAATATAGCAAAGCAAGTAACTTTGCAGCGATTTTTAACACGTAGACTATTTATATGCACAACATACTAACTGATTTAACGACGAGACAATCTCTCCATTATGGCTCGCGCGAAGCAATCAGCTTTAGAGACCGCGGCACAAAACAATGGGTCTCGATGTCATGGGATTCTTTTCACAAGCAGGTCATCGATTTCGCATGTGCTCTTGAGATAATGGGTGTCGAACCGCAGTCGATGGTAAACGTTTTCTCCGCTAACTGCGCGGAAATCCTCATCACTGACTTCGCATGTTTCAGAAATCGAGCCATCCCTGTTTCATTATATGCGACAAGCAGCCGCGAACAGGTTGAGTTTATAATCAACGATTCAGGAGCCACCATGATTATGGTCGGCGACCAGAGCCAATATAATATTGTCCGCGAAGTGGCAGCCAATTGCCCGACGTTGAAGACCATAGTCACTTTTGACGACACTATTGCCCTCGACAAGGACGATAAGACGACAATGCGCTTCTCATCGATGCTCAAACTCGGTGAGGCAGCGGGGGACGCATCACGTGAAACTGTAAACCGGAGATGTGCATCAGCCGTTCCTGAAGATATAGCCACTCTTATTTACACATCAGGCACAACGGGAGAACCTAAAGGAGCCATACTTCCCCACAGCTGTTTTGATGCGGCTATCGCGATACACCACAAACGTCTCGACACTCTCAGCGACAAAGACCGCTCTTTGTGTTTCCTGCCGTTGAGCCATATATTTGAAAAGGCATGGACATATTATTGTCTCGATTTTGGTATAAAGGTTGCGATAAACGATAATCCGAAAGAGATTCAGACTGTCATCCGCGAAATTAAGCCGACTTGCATGTGCAGTGTACCCCGCTTCTGGGAGAAAGTTTATACTGCCGTTCAGGAAAAAATCGCAGCCATGACCGGTTTGAAAAAGATTATGGTCGAGCGCGCACTCAAAATAGGTTCAATCCGTAATCTCAAGTATGCCCGCGTCGGTCGTCGTGCGCCATGGATGATTGAAGCTCAATATCGTTTCTTTGACAAACGCATTCTGTCGGTCATGCGAAAAGCCATCGGCATAAACGAGGGTAATATTTTCCCGACAGCCGGAGCTCCGCTGTCTGCCAACATTGTGGAATTTTTCCATGCCTGCGGAGTGAATATCGTCATCGGCTACGGTCTGTCTGAGACGACGGCGACTGTCACATGCTTCCCGACTGTGAACTATGAAATCGGAACTGTCGGAACACCACTGCCTGAAATTGAGGTAAAGATAGGCGCTGATAACGAAATACTTGTTAAGGCACCGACAGTCATGCGCGGCTATTACCGCCGTCCCGAAGCAACTGCAGAAGCCTTCACCGAAGACGGATGGTTCAGAACAGGCGACGCAGGTCGTTTCGACGAAAAAGGAGCGCTTATCCTCACTGAACGAATCAAAGACCTTTTCAAGACCAGCAACGGCAAATATATTGCTCCTCAGGCTATAGAAAGCCGTCTGGGCGAAGACAAATACATCGAGCAGGTTGCTGTAATCGGTGACCAGCGCAAGTATGTGACAGCTATTATCATTCCTGCGTTCGAGGCACTCAAGGAATATGCACGTCGCAAGAAAATCGCATTCCGCAGCATCGACGAATTAATCCAGAACAACGATATCAAGAAGATGATAGCCGAACGCATTGAACGTCTTCAGAAAGGTTTTGCCAATTTTGAGAAAATCAAACGCTTCACTCTTCTGCCCAAAGAATTTTCCATCGAATCCGGAGAACTTACCAACACTCTGAAACTGCGCCGACCGATTATCAACAACCGTTACGCCCACGAGATTGAGGCTATGTATTGTTAGCCTTATAATGGGGGTCAGTCACGATAATCATCTTTTCTTCGCGGATTCATAGGGAACCAACCTTTCTTCACACGCTGTCGTTGCTCGAAGATTTCCATTATTGTCCAGAACGAAGAAAAGGCTATCACTCCAAATAGCGTCGACAGAAAGACATCTTCGACACAGACTGCCGCGCCACACATCGCCAGACCGAGGAGTAGAAACCACCACCAGCAACGGGTGCCGAAATAATATTCACACTTGATACAAATCGGATGGAACAACCCGATTATCAGGAATGTGCATAAACCGATGGCGAGTCCGAGTACATGCCATTGTTGCAAAAGTTCTGTTATTGAGTTCATACAATGGCAAAGTTACGATTTTTTCGCGGGTATGCGATACTAATTTTATCATTACTCACGTTTTAACAATATGCCGAAACCGTTAAAGATACTGCTCCTTGGAGATTACAGCAACTGCCACCGCACACTTGCCTCAGGTCTGCGGAGGCTCGGCTGCGAGGTGACGCTTATATCTGACGGAGACACATGGCATAATTGTCAACGCGATATCGACATTTCACGCCGACCAGGTAAACTCGGCGGACTGGAACTATATCTTAAACTCTCGACCACACTGAGAAAGCATCTTAAAGGATATGATATAGTCTCGGTCAACGACGCCAATTTCGTCGGATTACGCCCCAAGCTGATAAAAAAGGTCTTCAACAGGCTTAAAAGAGATAATGGAGCGGTGTTTCTGAACGCGATGAGTCATGACGTACCATTTCTCGACATGCTTGCGTCTGCTGACAGTCCTTTGAAATACAGCGAATGGTTTATCGATGGCAAACCGAACCGTCTGTTTCTTGAAAAACAATCAGATTGGGAGGAGTGGCACAATGACGCCCTGAGAGATTACCAGAAGTTTTTTTACGATAATATTGACGGTGCCGCATCTGTGCTATACGAATATCATCTCTCGCTTCAAAGGCTGCTTCCAGCAAATAAAATCGCATATGGCGGCATACCCGTTGACCTTGATATGTTCACACCGGTTCAACTTCCGGAAAAGATTGACAAGGTCAAGTTGTTTTTAGGCAGGGACCGCACCCGCATGACGATGAAAGGGTCGGATTATCTTGAAGAGGCTGCCCGGACGATTGTGGAACGCTATCCCGACAAGGCGGAATTGATGATAGTCGAGAACAGACCTTTTGACGAATTTATCGGACTGCTTAAAAACGCCCATGTCGTACTTGACCAGATATACAGCTACACACCTGCGACAACTGCGCTCATGGCGATGGCTTACGGTCTGAATGTCGTTTCGGGCGGTGAAGATGACTACTATGATTTCATAGGCGAACATGAAAACCAACCCATAATAAACGCTCCCGTAACCGTTGAAGGTCTCACTGATACTCTTGAACAAATCGTCGTGCATCCCGAGCTGATTGCTGACCGCGGAAGAAAATCGCGCGAATTCGTCGAACGTCATAACGACTGCAAAACCGTAGCGCAACGCTATCTTGATTTCTGGTCATCGGTCGGTAATTAAAAACATCACGCCATGCTGACTCTCGATTTAGCTCTCGTCACACATCGTCCGGAAGGGATTGTCAAAGTCGCTGACATGAATCTGCCTTTTGTCGACGGAGTGAATTATATTGTCTCGTGGCAAGACCATCGTGATGCGCCAGTGCCGCCGGCTCTTATACGCGACGATGTCAAGATTTACCGTTTCAATCAGACGGGTCAGTCCCTCAACCGTAATAACGCCATAGACCATTGCACGGGTGACCTCATCCTTAATTCAGACGATGACCTTGTCTACAGCGAAGAGGGTCTGAAAGCCGTGATTGAAGCGTTTGAACAAAATCCGGATGTCGATGTCGCAACGTTTATCGCCGAAATGCCCTGGGAGCCTATATATCCTCCGGCAGCCTGTCGACTTGGCGAACCACTGCCAAAAGACTACTGGGTGGCGACATTTAACATCGCGTTCCGACGGGCATCGGTGGGCAATCTCCGCTTTCATCCTGAATTCGGGCTTGGGTCGCGATATCTGCACGGCGCGGAGGACGAACTGTTTCTACTCTCAGCCATAAGGCGCAATCTTCATTGTCATTTCTTTCCCGTCGTGATATGTGTCCATCCCGAACTATCGACCGGAACCAAAAAAGGACTTACACCTGCAAATCTGCGTGCGACAGGATGCTACGTCGCAATAGCCTATCCTAAATCATACTTGCTTCGTTTTTTAATCAAGGCGTGGCGTCTGAGACGGCATAAACAATCAGGATTCTTGTGGTCAATAAAACATATGATTGCCGGGGCGCGGAAGGCTCCTGATATATTGAAAGGCGACCGCCGCTATCTCTGGTGAGAGGCAGGCTATTTAAGGTAAGTGACTTTAGCCGGGTCCCACTTGTCTTTAGGTTCGGCATCCGCGTCGGGATAACCAATCGGGATTATACACATCGGAATAAAGTCGTCGGATATGCCTGTAGCTTTGCGAAGTTGAGCGACTCGCTCCGGAATTGGATATACTCCGCACCAGACGGCTCCGAGACCGAGAGCATGTGCAGCCAGAAGAAGATTTTGCGCTGCCGCCGAGCAATCCTCGACCCAGTAGTCGACGGCATCCGGTTCGTCGAAGAAACGAGATTTGTCGCCTGCGACAATGATTGCCACTGAAGAATTACGCAAAGACTGTTTACCATACTCGATAGAATCGGCGATAGTATTACGCAAATTTTCTTCCCTTATCACAAAGAAATGCCAGGGCTGTTTGTTCATCGCTGATGGAGCCGCCATCGCAGCTTTCAAAACGGTCTCGAGCACATCGTCATCAACGGGCTGCGAGGTAAAACTCCGGACCGATGTCCTCGTCATTATGTTTTCAATGGCAGGATTGTTTTCTTTTGATTTCATATCTTTAATCGTGTATTACCATTAATATATAATTCCATATCATACTAACAAACAGCCATCGCGGAATGCTTCCTTTTAATAATAATTAACTTATTAATATATGGTGTATTGTAAAAAGTATCTACCTTTGCATTCAGTTAAAATCATGGTATCTCAACTGAGGGGACTCGCCCATATGCGGCCGGGTTTCTTTATTTTTTACTGTCTCAAAAACAAAATTAATTATTATACTCTAAAACGACACTCTCTATGGCTATCACTTACATGACCAAAGAAGGTTACAAAAAGAAAATGGAAGAAATCGCTTACCTCGAGTCGGTGAAGCGTCCAGAAATATCACGTGCAATTGCTGAAGCCCGCGACAAAGGCGACTTGTCTGAGAATGCGGAATACGATGCGGCAAAAGAGGCTCAAGGCATGCTCGAAATGAAAATCTCACAGCTGAAAGACCTTGTAGCGCAGGCCCGCATCATCGATGAAAGCAAGCTCAATACAGACGAAGTGCAGATACTCAACAAGGTTAAAATCAAAAACGTCGCAAACGGCGCGGTGATGGAATACACTATTGTCGCCGACTCAGAAGCAGACCTCAAGGCAAAGAAAATCGCATCATCGACTCCTATCGCGCAGGGTCTTCTCGGGCATAAGCTCGGAGAAATAGTTGAGATTAAGGTTCCGTCAGGTCTTATGAAATTTGAAATCGTTGAGATTTCTTTCTAAACCGCACCGATATGCCGACCATTTTTTCAAAAATCGCCGCAGGCGAAATACCGTCATATAAAGTGGCGGAAGACGAGCGATATTTCGCATTCCTTGACATCAATCCTGTAGCCGAAGGTCACACTCTCGTCATCCCGAAGCACGAAGAAGATTACATCTTCAATCTGTCGGACGATGACTATGCGGGTCTACAGTTATTTGCGAAACGCGTAGCAGAAGCTCTCCGTAAAGCTGTGCCATGCAAACGCATCGGCGTAGCGGTAATGGGTCTGGAGGTGCCTCACGCTCATATCCATCTGGTGCCTATCAACAAAGAAAGTGACATGAACTTTTTCGGTGAGAAACTGAAGCTGTCGCCCGAGCGCATGCAGCAGATTGCTGAAAGTATCGCAAAAGAGATGTAACCCGAAAAAAACATTCAGAATCATGAAATTCAAACTACTTTTTTCAATCTCTATCGCCACGTCTCTCCTTGTCATGAGTTCTTGCTCGGACAAAAAGGGATGGTCAATCGACGGCACGGTCGCCGGCGCGGCAGGAAAGAAAGTCGCTCTGCAGGCGTTCAACAATAACAACTGGTACACTATCGATTCCATAACGGTTTCGTCAAACGACCGGTTCGAATATGTGTCAGCGACTCCGGCTGCGTATCCCGAGGTTCTGCGACTGTCACTCGACGGTTCGAGCATCTATTTTCCGGTCGATTCGGTCAGCCATATCAAGTTGAACACCTCTGCCGGGAAGTTCGGTTCGGACTACAGTCTTAGCGGAAGCGAAGCCGCGCGTAAATTCGCCGAAATAGATTCTCTTATCAACGCTACCGTAGCTCAGCGTGGGGAACAAGCCGCGGCGACAGATTCGCTGCTCAAACGTCAGTTGTCGCAGATTGCACTCACATCGGGCGAACCTATCGCAGGATATTACATCATCAACAAGCGAGTAGGCTCAAAGGCTCTTTTCAATCCATCGTCGAGACGCGACCTGTCGCTTATCGGAGCGGTCGCTCAGAGTTTCGCATCGAACATGCCGGATGATCCGCGCACGACAACACTTCGCAATCTGTTCCTCTCTGCCAAAGCCGCCGCCAATCCGGCGCAAGTGGAGACGAATACAATCGAAGTTCCTGAAATCGGTCTTTCAGCTGATATAAAAGCCTATGACAACAAGGGTACAGAGCACACTCTTTATGACGTAGCATCGAAGGGCAACGTTGTTCTGCTCAGTTTCACGAACTATGAGCTTGAATCTTCGCCTGCGTACAATGTCATACTTGCCGACCTTTATAAGAAATATAACGGCAAGGGCTTCGAAATATATCAGCTTGCCTTCGACAGCAACGAAGCCGAGTGGAAGCAGTCAGCCGTCAATCTTCCGTGGATTACGGTCTGGAATGCACCTGAAGACGGTTCGGCAGCGTTAATCAGCTACAACGTCAATGTGTTGCCGCTCACCTATGTAATCGGTCGCGACGGTGTTATCCATTCGCGTGTGACAGACCCGACCAAGCTCGAAGCTGAAATCATAAAGCAGCTGTAAAAGGCACCGATATTCATATAGATTTATCGATAGAGACCGTCGGACAATGTTTTGACGGTCTTTTTTTATCTGCCTTCGCTGAGCGGCGCAGGTTCTGTTCGCCGAAAGTGAGGTGATTGCGGACAAGGCAATCTTAATGTGTTGCGGGAAGCGGGTGAGGCCTATAATAGGCTGTCTTCCCTAAGGGTGGGGAAATCGGAGGACGCTGTTGTCAGACAGATATCCGCCTATCCTTTTGCAGTAGGTTTTCCTGTTTGGGAAAACTTGAATGGGTAATAATAGAGGGTAATAGTAGTGGGGTAATGGTAATGGTTAAACAAAGCCATGGTTGTTTGTTTTCGATGGCAAAGTTATAGGGAAATTTGACGCGAAAGCCGGTTTTTTTGTGGTGCGGGGCGGTTTTAACGTGGGTTAAAATGGCGGTTTGCGATGTGGGAGGTTGATGGAGAATTGGTTAGGGGTGGTTTGCGGGAGAGGATTTTTTGGACGAGTCG
>CAMWNF010000007.1 GCA_947175535.1 uncultured Bacteroidales bacterium | reverse complement strand
CAAGTGATATCGGCGAATCCCAAGCGAGAGCCTTAGAGCAGATGAAATCAAACATATCAGGTTGCATGCCGATGGTCTTTTCAGAGGGAGCAAGATAGTTGACCCAACCGAAATTGACCGACGTGAAGTCACAGGCAACCTGTCCGGCACAACGAAGGGTATAGCGCCGCATAGCCTCGCGGATGCGTTCGGGAGGAAAAATATCGAAAGCATTGCCGCGCGAAAGGATATGCCAGCCGTAATGGGATTTCAACGCGCCTTCGGCAAAAAGCGGCTTAGGGTCAAGGGCGTTATAAACTTCGAGCTGAGAGCGCGATACGTTATACCAGTACGGCATCGGAACGTCTTCCGCTCCATCGAAATAGACAAAGCGGAAACCGCATTTTGAATATATTTCAGCCAATCGTCCGGCTATCTCACGCGGAATATCGGTGTCCTGATCTACGCGGATAAACAAGGGCCAGTCATCGACATCGAGATGACGGAGGTCCGACATAGCCTGATGTGCTGCCGGCGTAGAATTATACATTCCGCGTGTGCAACCGATGAAAGCGTATGGCGCGGTCTTCTTAACGTCGGTGAACATAATCAGTTCATCATCGACGTGAAGCAGACGACGTCCGTCTTCCATGCGTACATTCTCAGGCAACTGAACGACCCAGATAGTGTCATCTTCGGCTGTAACAGGCTTAGAGAGCGAGTAACGGCTGACGACATTTGTACGCCGGTCGGGAGTACCGTCGCAGATATATGGGTCGGTCACTGCTATCTTGGAATAATGGATATGGACGCCCGGTATCATCCCTGCAGCGGTAATTCTACGGCATATTTCCTCCAGGTCATCAACGCCGCCGGGGTATTCGTCGCGCCATTCGAAGTGACCGCATGCTTTGGCGAAATCAGGATAATAAACGACCATAGTTTTAAGCCCCGCCTGTCGTGCAAGCTCAATATTGCGGTCGATGTTATCGAGTGTTACGCCTCGCAATTCATAATATGATTTCAAATAATGCTCACCCCTGCGGCTTTCGACTCCGCGGGGCATATCGAAATTTTCTTCAAGCGATGCGACACGGTCAAGCAAACTGTCAGGATGAGATACAATAAGCGCCGCGCCTGAATTGTAGAGCTTTACCGCTGACATCGTGGACGCGGAAAGAACAGTGTGCTCATTGCGACGCTCGCCGTCAATAAATGTGGTCGGCGCAGTCGCAACAAGAGCAACTGCGACAGAATCGTCCCACATGACATTCAACCACTCACCGAATCGTGACATGTTAGTGACGGGCAACTGCAACAACGTGAATTCGTCGAGTTCGGTCTTCCGTTTAACACCGTAGTCTTCTATCCGATAGTCACGGTCGACCATATCAAAGGCGATATATTCGTCTGTGACGTCAACCTTTAGCTTGGCAATGTCGTAAGTGTCGGAAAACTCAACCATGAGTGTATCGCCGTTCAACCAAGCCTTGTTCGACGGGAATGAACGTGGTTTGGCGGGATACATCAGAAAGTTTTCATTGTCGTAAGGGCGATACTGAGTGATGGTGCAGACCGGAATTTTTACACCGGGCGAAAGACATTCGCGGCAGTCCGGCTTGTAAATCAAACTTTCGACAAGACCGTCGTCAGACAGCACCAGTTGAAAATCCCGATTCTCAATATTCACCTTACCCGAAACAAAAAGTTTCGGGCAAAGCAACAAAATCACGAGAAGCAGGCGAAGTTTCATCCGTACAAAGAGGACCGCTCCTATTTGCGTGAAGCGATGAGCAAGTCGGCGAAGGTGTCGACGGTGTCGGCGGTAATCGGAGGCTGCGGGTCGGAGTTGACGGCTGTATCGAGAGTTGTTTCGCCGGAAAGCACGAGAACGCCGAGCGCACCGGCGTTGCGCGCCATGGCGACGTCAGTGTAGATGCGGTCGCCGCACATCGCAATCTCGTCGGCACGATAGCCGTAGCGGTCCATGATGCCACGCAGCATATCGGGATTAGGTTTACCGATGACGATATCCGGTTTTCTACCTGTGGCGTGAGTGATGCATTCGCAGATGCTGCCGCAGTCGACAAGGATGACGGGCTGGTCGGTCGGACACACGCGGTCGGGGTTGGTCGCTATATAAGGAACTCCCTGCGAAGCCCACCAGGCGGCACGACACAGACGGGGATAAACCAAAGTTGTGTCAAATGCCACGACAAGCACATCGGGACGGTCGTCGGGGTCGTCGGCACACATTTCGAATCCGGCAGCTTCGAACTCACCTATCATGCTCGGAGTGCCGAGAACGAAAAGGCGACGGGCTTCGGGAAAATGAGTCTTGATATAATCTATAGTAGCTACTGCGGTCGTGTATACTTCATCGCGGGTAGCATCAATGCCCATACCGTGAAGTTTCTTTACATAATCGTCTAGCGAACGTGTCGGGTTGTTGGTCAGGAAGGAATAGCCGATGCCGTTATCGGATAATTTCTTTAGAAAGCCTTTTGTCCAAGGGAAAAGTTTTGAACCGAGATAGATGGTTCCGTCCATATCGAGGGCGACATGGCGGATGCGACGGCATGCCGCCTTTAGTTCATCGTCGCTCATCGGCGACATATATCTGTTAAATTCCATATTTGTTCGGTTTAGCGGTTTGATTACATAGGTTCGTCAGTTGTATCGCCGCCGTTGATGCGATTGGCGGTTTCGTCTTCATAGTTGATAGCAGCCGCACGTGCGTAACCGTCGCGCGGGGCTTTCCACATTGAGATAAAGACAAACAAGCCGACGATGGCAACAAGTATGATAGTGTCAAACACAGAGGTCCAGCCGAAGATGTCAGCCACATAACCGACAAGAAGACCTGACGCACCCGAGCCGAGATAACCGATGATACCGGCGAGACCGTTGGCACGCGCCGAAGCTTCTTTGGTAGCCTGATTGCCGAGTTCGATTCCAATAAGAGCCTGCGGACCGTAGATGAAGAAACCGGCACCAATCAGAACGATAGCTGTGAGGGTGATACCCGCGCTTTCAGGCAGGAAGCGGAATATCGTCATGAACAGTCCGGCACCAATCATGCAGACAACACACATGCGGTGACCCTTACCATGAAAAATCTTATCTGTCGCCCATCCGGCAAAGATAGTTCCGATGATACCTGCAACCTCAAATGCGGCGACAGTCCATCCGGCACTTTCTATCGAAAGATTACGGCTTTCGGTGAGGAATTTCGGTCCCCAGTCAAGAATGCCCATGCGGACAACGTAAACAAAAAAGTTTGCGACACAGAAAGTCCAGACCCAACGGTTGGTCCACACCATCACTTTTTCAAACTTTTTGCGTGCGCGGGGGTCAGTGGTCTCCTTGAGTTTGCCGAGACCTGTATCGGGGAGGTCGGGCAATCCGGCTTCCTTGGGTTCGTCACGCAGGCCTACAAAAATCAGTATCGCACCCATCACAGCTATAACAGCCGGTATCCAGAAGCACCAACGCCACGCACCGGCGTGGGCAGCATAGGAGGCTGCCTGCTTGACAGCATCTGCTGCACTGACACCGTTGTCGCTGAGGTTCTTGACGATATGACCTACATATGACTGGTCGTTGCTTAAATCCGTACCGAGCGAGCCCATTATATAACCGCAGACAACCACGGCAAGGGCTGCGCCGATAGAGTGAGAGCAGTTCCATATCGACATTTTGGTTGCGAGTTCCGAAGGATGAATCCAATGGGGAAGTATGCGGGCACACGGAGGATAGCCCATGCCCTGGAACCATTGGTTGACAATAATTATGAAGCCCATGAAGAAAACAAGACCTTCGACCATGCGCGGACCGTTCTCGATGCCCGTAAACCACTTACTGAAATCAGCACCCCAGCCGAAAGCGAAATTAGCCAATGCACAAAGAAGCAGACCGAGAGCCATCACGACACGACCGCGGATACGGTCGACAACATAACCGTTGACAAATCGCGAAACACCGTAAACCAGCGAACCAGCGAATATAATCCAACCGAACGATTTATTGGAAATGCCGTATTCGGCAGTAAGACCTGGCATTGCGATAGAGAAGTTCTTGCGCACGAAGTAGAAAATAGCGTAGCCTATCATCGTGACGAGGATAGTCTTCATCTGCCAGTTCATGAATTTTTTCCGTGACGGACCGAGCACGTCATAAGCACTGTTTGCCATAATGTGATATGATAAGTTTTTATGGTAATTTTTATTTTCTGTAAAAGTAGTGTTAAAATCTCAATTATTCAAATTGTTTGCGCGACGGGTGGCTTCGACATCAAGAGCCTCGAAAAGAATTTCGACAGGATTTTTGACTTCATGACCGGTCGACATCTCTATCTGCCATTTGCATGTCTCGCAATCAGTAGCAACAAAATCGGGAGCGACATCGGCAATCTGACGGAATAATGGTTCGCCGATAGCCTGAGAAGTCGGATAATTTTCTTTTTTGAAACCGTATGTTCCTGCAATACCGCAGCAATTAGAATCCAACACGACAAGTTCCACACCCGGAATTGCTTCCAATAAGCTTATGGAATATGGAGTGAAGCCCATGCGCTCCATGTGACAGGGTGTATGGTAAGCTATACGGCGGCGGTAATCCTCGCGGAAAACGAGTTTTATGTCACCCCTCTCAATCAGACGTGAGAGATGGGCTACGGCAAGAGTGATTGACGAACGTATGTCGCCATTCTCAAGACCGAGAATGTGGGGATATTCGTCACGCATCGTAAAGCAGCAGGTCGAACTGGTTGCAATGACGGCTTCACTACCGTCAGCGAGAGCCTTACGGATTGATGTCAGATTGATTTCCGCGTCGCGGGTCGCTTCCTTCACGAGACGGTTCGCTATCTTTGCTACTCCGCAGCAGCGTTCGCGTTCAAGCAAATTCACTCCGATACCGACAGCATTGTAAAGTCCGACCAGCGCACGTCCGAGCGCAGGATAGTTGTAATTTACATAGCAGCCGTGGAAATAGCTGACTTGGCGGGTATATTGTTTCTGGGCGGATGCTGCATGACGCTTGAACCATGTGACAAACTTTGTTGACGTATATTTCGGAAAACGACGGTGGTTGTCAATGCCAAATGTACGGTCCATAACATATTTAACCGGACTCATTGAAAGAGTCAGATTAACAACCGGCGCGCAGATAGTGGCAAGCGAACCCATCGCATCGGTCTCGGCAAGCATGGTGTCGCGCAACGACGGGCGTTTTTTTGTATGTTTCAGACGAGCCGAAAGGATGATGTCGCCAATGCGCACATCCGACGGACATGCAACCTCACATCGCTTGCAGTTAAGACAATATTTGAACGCTTCGTCGAAAAATTCGGGATTTTTGAGACGATAGCGTTCTCCGTCCGGTCCTGCCTGCTTCGGTCCGGGATAACGCGGATTAATCGGTGTCACGGGGCATGAAACCGTGCAGACAGTGCATTTGGTGCACTGCTCGAAATTATGAATGCTAATATTTTCGTTCTGTAAATCCATAGGTCAATTATGTTTTATAATGCTGTCAGCGACTCTCAGAGCAGTGAGCATAGCCACACCGGCTCCTGAATCTTCGCGCACCGAATCAGCACCCGAAAGGACAGAGCCTACAGCATAAAGGTTTGTTATCGCCTTACCATCGCGTTTTGCTTTGAAATCACCGTCAGTAGCGACTCCTGATTTCATCACAGGCTGCGCGCCAAACAAATCGGGGGTAAACCACGCAGAACGCTCCTGCGGCGCATCAACGTCCAGACCTAATACCGGTTCGACAATAGAGTCTGGCTCTGCCATTAGCCCATGACTGAAGAAACTGCCTGCTGCAAATATATAATTATCTGCTACAAGTCTGTCATCGTCCAGCTTATCCGTTGTTACTCCTGTCAGACGATTGTCTTCATAATCGGCACCATTGACGCGATGACCGTTGAAGATGCGTCCGCCAAGTTCTTTCAGCCGACTGACCATCGCATTATGAATAGAAATACCGGGTAGCGACACACCCAGAGTAGGCGCAAATAAAAACGGACGACGCAGGAATTGATTGAATATCTCAAGTTCATCCTTATCAATGACTGAAGGAAGAATCAATGTTGCGTCAGATGGGATGTTTAATTTCTTAAGTTCTTCAGCAAAACGGATTAACCCATAGCCGTGAAGCGTCCGCTCGATATTGACTGCCCGCATTTCAGTCTCTGACGCACGGAGAGCCTGCAAATCGGGTGTATCGACTGTAAAAACATCACATTCATACCCTGCTTTTCTCAACGAAGCGGCAATGAAGCGTGGATAAAAATCAAGGAAACCCGCCAGACCTACCACCGCGGCACGGCGGTAAGGCATATCTGCAAGAGTACTTTCACAAATAAGTCCGTCAAGCGTGAGCCATGCAGGGCGGAATATCCCCAATGGGGAAATACGGTCATGATTATTCCAGTTAGAAGAGCATCTGAACGCAAGTCCGCAGCGTTCAAGCAATGCACGAGCTTCATCCGCCAAAGAGGGAATACCACCGGCGCCGATCTTGGAATATGGATGATCCTCAGGAAGCTCTGTGAGAGCCTTAGCCCGGTCATTGACCTTATTATGCGCAGTATCAAAACCTAAAAGGCCAAAAGAACCAGTGTTGAATAACAATGCGCTTCGTCCCGCAGACACAACCGCAACCTTGGCTCCGCTTTCCGCAAGTCGTATGGCGGCTGTCATTCCTGCCAATCCTGCACCTATTATTATTGTATCAAATCTCATAATCTCACCAATGTTTACACCATCTCATCGACTGACCTTCTGTTATCGAGACCGCATACCGCACCATAAATCCAGGACGTGAACTGCGTCTCTGCCATAGCATCGCCCCATGCTACAGGTCGTATCCCCTTCCATCTTTCATTTACGAACGACGCGATATCATCAAGATGGCGGTCGGTGCATCCGTCATGCTGTTCAAGAATAGCAGATGCACGGCAAACACACAATTGTCCCTGACATGTACCCATGCCAAGCCTGGTTCGACGGCGCAAATTGAGCAGATTGTCGACATGAAGGTCTTTTACAGCATACTCTATTTCACCGACACTGACATTCTCACACTCGCATACAAGTGCTCTGTCTGAAGCTGAATCTGACGGAATATTCACAGCCAAAGAACCGTGTCTGCCTCGGGCGGCTTTTGAACCTGCCGTCTTTAATGATTTATTTTTCTTGGATTCACTTCCAGGCAAAGGTCTTTGAGCTGTAACGCATTTAAGATTGGTGCGACCGAGCTTGCGGCAGACCATATCGGTCGCCCACTCCGCCATAAGACGGTATGTCATCAGTTTGCCACCTGTGATTGTGATAAAGCCCTCGAGTCCGTCACGCGAGGCATGGTCGAGACAGACAATTCCTCGTGAAATACTGCGACCCGAAGGGTCATCGTCAGATGCAACCAAAGGTCGGACACCGGCATAAGCACGCAATATACGTGTAGTCGCAAGACCGGGAGCAAGTTTCACTCCCTCACGCAACAATACGTCAACCTCCTCCGGAGTAACTTCCATACGGTCTACACTGTCGAATGGTACGCGGTCACTTGTTGTACCTATAACACAGACTGTATCGCCGGGGACAAGAATATCGGCATTCGCAGGTTTACGACAACGGTTTATAACTATATTATTTACTCGATGACCGAAAACGAGCAGAGAACCTTTAGCCGGAAACATCTTGACCGACACTCCTGCTTTTTCTGCAAGCAGATGTCCCCAAATGCCGGCAGCATTCACCACCACATCAGCCGTAGCTCTGACTTCTTCCCCGCCGTTGCGATGATTACGCATAACAACTCCTTCGATACGTGAACCTGTGCGGATATAATCGGTCACTTCGTGATAAGTCAATATGTCGGCACCATGCAGACGGGCATCATAGACATTAGCCATAGTCAGTCTGAAAGGGTCTATAGACCCGTCAGGCACTTTAACAGCCCCAATGATATCGGCATTCACGGCGGGTTCCATCTGGCGGGCAAGTGCAG
The DNA here is from genome assembly GCA_947175535.1 of uncultured Bacteroidales bacterium. Taxonomy (GTDB): domain Bacteria; phylum Bacteroidota; class Bacteroidia; order Bacteroidales; family Muribaculaceae; genus CAG-873. The sequence continues at coordinate 38,893 of CAMWNF010000007.1, read as the reverse complement.
GATCTATCGCCTCCGCCTTAATGCCTGCCGCCTGACAAGCCTCGACAAATGTCTGCTGATAAGCCAAATCGTCTTCAGGTAAAGTTATAAAAAGACCTCCGGTATCCTCCACACAATTAGCCGCTATGCGACGAAGAATCATATTTTCCTCGATACACTCTGTTGCTGATTCGCGGTCGGTAACGGCGTAACGGGCTCCACTGTGCAACAAGCCGTGATTACGCCCGGTTGCTCCATGGGTAAAATCGAAACGTTCGACAAGAAGCACTTTGAGACCGCGTAGTGCGCAATCGCGAGCCGTGCCCGCACCTGTCGCCCCGCCGCCAATCACTATAACATCATAGTGTTTGTCGAGTTTTTTCATTATTTGATATTATTATCAGGTTTCAAATCGCAAGAATGTGACGTCAAAACACAAGGAATAGACTTTCGTTTTGCTCTATCGTAATTTCGCAACAAAAGTAATATATTACATTTTAATTTCAAAACAAACCGACCAATTTATTTTTCGGAAGGCATCAACTTGTGATATGAAACCCAGGATTTGTTCGAAAAAGTTTACTATCTTTGCGGAGTCATGACAAAAGAAGAACGCCACGAAATAATAATCGACAACCTGACAAAGCATGAACGCGTACAGGTTTCAGAGTTGTCCGAACTGCTCGAAGTATCAGCCGTCACAATCCGCAAAGACCTCAGCGAGCTTGAAAAACAAGGCAGGCTGTATCGCAGTCACGGGCATGCAATAAAGACCGACCCCTATATCAACAACCGTTCAGTCATTGAGAAAGAAAAGCTTATGCCGGCTCAGAAGATGCTTATCGGAGCAAGAGCCGCAGAACTGATTACGGCTGACGATTCAATCATCATAGCGTCAGGGACGACTATTCATGCGTTTGCGAGGTGCATCAAGCCGAAGCACAAACTCACTGCCATATCTGCATGTCTGCGTGCCACAGAAATTCTCGGAACGATGGACAATGTCGATGTGATACAATTGGGTGGCATTTTACGACACAGTTCCCTGTCCGTAGTGGGCGAATTTGCAAAAGCCCCATTCGCAGACTGCACCTGCTCCAAATTATTTTTAGGTGTGGACGGCATAGACCCCGATTTCGGGATAACCACCACCGACATACGTGAAGCCGAATTGAACAAAGTCATGATGCGGGCCGCTCAGAAAGTGATTGTGCTTGCCGATTCGTCAAAATTCATGCGCCGTGGATTCAGTAAAATAGCCGATTTAAGCGAAGTCGACCTGATTATCACAGACGATGGGGTGCCGGAAGCCATGCGCGCTCGTCTCGAGGAACGCGGCATAGAGCTCATCATAGCTTCTTAATCAAGAATGTGTATAAGTAAAGGCACTGCCTCGCGTGAGGCAGTGCCTTTGTCTTTTATCTGATAATAATTTCAGTTATTAACCGAGATTGGGATTTTCAATACCGAAGTATTCGCAATAACGGTCATAGAGGTGACCTGCCTGAAGATATGCAGACTGCGGGCTCATGAAATGGCTGAACTCAAAAGTAATCGCCTTATCGTAACCGGCACGTTTTGCTGCTTCGAGTTTCATACGCAGTTTGTCAAACTTAATCGGAAGGAATTTGATGGGCATATCGCGGTCGAATGACTCAGCATTGGTCCAGCATTCCATACCATATTTATCGGCAAGTTTTTTGTTGACGGTGAAGAATGCGTCGAGTTCATCGTAGTCGATGTGACCATCCTGGAACGCACATGCGTCGACAACATCATGGATGCCGTCGAAGATTTCATTCCATTCGCGCTCGTGAGCTTCAACCGAAACTCCTTCTTCTTTTGAAAGCGATGAGCCGGCAGCTGCAACAGCCTTCTTTCCGTCAATCCACGGAGAAATAAATGTGGGCAGACCGCCGGAAACGTCCTTACACTGCTTACCCATAGCATGGAACGAGTCGATTGCGCCTTTAGTAGCGCGACTGATTTCACCGCTGATATACCATCCGCCGAATGATGGATGTTTCGAACCGTATTTTTCCCAGACTTCGTCGATGACATATTTATTATCCTCTACTTCCCAGGTCATATCGCCGGTGTCCCAGTATTTACCTGAGTCATAGAGTCCGAAATAGAACTTCATGTCATATTTGTCGGCAAGAGTCAGGAACATGTCGAGAAGGTCGACAGACGGCATATAGCAACCCTTTGAAAGAAGATATTCCGACGGGAAAGTAATAAATTTACGATATCCCGAACGAATCATTATTACGGTATCGATGCCAATTGCCTTCATATTCTGGAAATCCTGGTCCCATTCTGCAAGACCCCAGTTCTGATGAGGTATATCGTGAGAAATTTCATCGAGGAATGCTCCGGTAATAGGAAGACCGCGTTCCTTGATAAGTAGTTCGGCTGTCTCACCTGTGAGAGCCTCTTTTTTAGCAGCCGAAGAAGCAGCCTCGGCTGCCAAAATTGTAGGTGCGGCAACCGCTGCAGCAGTGCCTGCCATCATTTTTTTTAGAAAATCGCGACGATTATTCATAATCTATGGTATATTTTTATTATTAAACAAATTTGGGACGTTCTATTCCGAAATATTCGCAATAACGGTCGTTAAGGTGACCCGCCTGCAGATAAGCAGACTGAGGACTGAGGAAGTGGCTGAACTCGAAAGTGAGAGCTTTAGTGTAACCCTGACGTTTTGCCGCCTCAAGTTTCATGCGCAGTTTATCAAACTTGATGGGGAAGAACTTGATGGGCATATCACGGTCGAACGACTCCGCGTTAGTCCAACATTCCATTCCGTAACGGTCGGCAAGTTTTTTATTTACGGAGAAGAATGCATCAAGTTCGTCATAATCGATGTGACCGTCCTGGAACGCACACGCATCGACAACGTCATGGATACCATCGAAAATTTCGTTCCATTCTTTTTCATGCTGCTCTACAGTGACACCATTTTCCTTAGTTAGGGCAGCTCCGGCAGCGGCTACAGCTTTCTTACCATCAATCCATGGAGCTATAAATGTCGGCATACCACCCGAAACGTCCTTGCACTGTTTTGCCATCGTCCGGAATGAGTCAATCGCACCCTTGGTCGCACGACTGATTTCACCTGTGATATACCATCCGCTGAAAGACGGGTGTTTCGAACCATAGTTTTCCCAGACTTCATCGATGACATGTTTATTATCCTCGACTTCCCAGGTCATATCGCCGGTATCCCAGTATTTACCCGAGTCATAGAGACCGTGGTAGTATTTCATGCCATATTTGTCCGCGAGACGCAGGAACATATCGAGCAAGTCGGTCGAAGGCATATAGCAACCTTTACCAAGAAGATATTCAGATGGATAAGTAACGAACTTACGGTAACCGCAACGGCATGTTATGACTGTGTCGATGCCGAAAGCCTTCATATTCTGAAAATCCTTGTCCCATTCGGCTTCGCCCCAGTTCTGGTGAGGTATATCGTGAGAAATCTCATCAAGGAATGTGCCCGTGATAGGCAGACCGCGTTCCTTTATGAGGAGTTCAGCGTGTTCTCCGGTCAGGTCTGTCGCCGTCAGCGAAGGATTATTACGCGTATTGATGGTTTTTGCAGAAGCTTTTTCGCAGCCGGTGAGAATTGATGGTGCCGCTACTGCGGCAGCTGTTCCGACAGCTACTTTCTTAAGGAAGTCTCTACGATTGGTCATAATATATTATATGTGTAATTGGTTTAACAATCAGTTTATGAAGTCACCCGTGATTGTGACCTCACGTGCATCAAAGGGATTAAGGATTTCATCGACAACTGCCGCAAACTGTCCACGAGTCATCACAGCTTTGCGGTTTAGTTTACCGAAGTCATATTTTTTCCAGACTTCAGCAACCTGCTTATCGAATTTCTTGACATCCTTTTTCTGAATTTCGGCAATGGCTTTAATCGAAGCAAGAGCGTCACGCACCGATATTTCAGCATTTCCTTCATACGGAGAATCCATAGAATAGAAATCATACAGTCTTGTCATATCCTCGGCAACAAGAGGATTTTCAATATATAACCACGTCTGGTTGCTCCAGTCGACATTAAAGCCGGTTCCGTGTAGAATTCCGGTCGCACCTATGCGCTGCAAGGGTTTGAAAAGCGGGGTTCCGACAGGAACATCGAGATAAGGAAGAAGATAACCATTGGCATCAAGAATAACCTTCTGGACTTCGCGGACAGGAATATCACGTACCTCCTTACCATCTGCAAGCGCGAGAGACGCAAGGGCACCGGCTGCCTGACCAATCTGAAGTACGACCGGCTGAAGACGAGTAGCGCCATTGACGATATTTGAAACAGAAATGGATTTCTCTGCGACAATCAAATCATCGACATCTTGCGGTATGAGTGTACCGAGAGGCAGAGAGAATGATGGCACGGGATGGAAATGAAGGTCGGGAAGTGAATCTGCTCCGGTGTAACGTTTGTGGTGATGGTCGACGGGATAGTCACCGACAGCAATACCGGTGCGATAAAGAGCCTGCTCCTGATCGTAGGGTTTTGCCATATCATTGAGGTCAAAACGAACGAGACCGTGGATACGGCGGCTTTCTCTGTGATAAGGTATCAAAGCGAGCTGATGCTCTGTCGGGAACTCGTCATCGGCGAGACCAAGGTTCTGGAAACCGAGTTCCGACTGAAGGAAATATACGAAACCGAGCGCAAACTCACGGGCTTTTGCAAATTCAGCCTCACGCTGCTCGCGGTCAAGTTCAATCACATTAGTATAATAGTCATTACCCGAGATAGGCCAGTTAATCATGTACTTATTGTTAGGGAGCTTGCCATAGGTAATCATAACCTCAGGCACGCGCATACGTGCAGGCTCCTTCGGGTCGGTACATAGAGGATTGAATGTACTGCACACATAATCCTCACGGTTATAATTGGCGGGCATAGGTATTGTCATATCCTTTCCGTAGTCCTTGAGTATCGCTACCCACGTAAGGTCCTGAATAATGCCATTAGCGTGTTCGGGCGCTATATCTTCGCCAGTCACAGACCGAGACTCCATGCCGATATCATATTTTACTCCCGCCATCTTCGCGACATCGCCAAGCTCGGTCGCGTCAATAACAAGACGGGCTTCGATATGATGAAGTTTACCATCGGCATCTTTGACAGTTGCAATCCATCGACCCTTATCTTTTCCGATAGAAATAAGAGTTATTTCATTTTCAACCTGAAGATTTTTTTCAGCCTCAGTCATTTTCCGGAAAACATCTTCTCCGACTTTTGGCTCAAAAAGGACGCTGCTGACCCAACCGGTGTGCAAACCTTCGAAGCCTCCGTAACGCGCGGCAAGATTTTTAAGGAATTCGCCCCAAAGACCTCCCTGCATACGGAAATTACCGTCTGTGGCACTGACACCTGCAGAGGTGAGCATGCCGCCAATCCAGGGTTGCTCTTCAATAATAAGAGTGTTAGTTCCCATACGGGCAGCTTGAATACCTGCCGTCACACCGCTGGCACCACCGCCGACAACAAGCAAGTCGACAGATTCTGGCAGAGTGGCATTTGCAGCTGTCGCAAAAAGTGCAAGTGAAGCAAAAACTGAGGTGATTTTTTTCATGGAGTGTAAGTTGTTACAATATTTGAACTCTTTATTTGCAAGGATTATAAATGCCGACACTATCGTGTCTTAATAACCTCACAAATATAGCCATAAATTTTATAACAGCCAAACACCTTTTGAAATTTTTTAATTTTTCACCCCTCGGTTAGTAATTTTTTTAGAAATTAGAGGCTATTGTTCCTCTTCATCGTATTTCTGAAACAGAAAATCATTGTAAGGGAAGCGCGCGATATGTATTTCGCGTGCTTTTTCATAGATTTTCTTTTTTAATTCGTCGATATTGATTCCTTTTTTAGCCGAAATAAAGACACAATTATCATTCATCTTTGCCATCCAAGTCGCCTTCAACTCATCGAGCGAAATATTTTCACGCGTACGCGGTGTTAGGTCATCTTCATCTTTAGGCTTATATGTAAATGCGTCTATTTTATTAAACACCAGTATCATTGGCTTATCAGCTCCGTCACAGACCTCACGAAGAGTCTTATCAACAACTTCAATCTGTTCCTCAAAATTAGGATGAGAAATATCGACGACATGAACAAGTAAATCGGCATCACGAACTTCATCGAGAGTCGACTTGAAGGAGTCGACAAGGTGTGTCGGCAATTTGCGTATGAATCCGACAGTATCGGTGAGCAGGAACGGCAGATTATCTATAATCACCTTGCGCACTGTCGTGTCAAGCGTGGCAAATAGTTTATTCTCAGCAAATACTTCGCTTTTGCTAAGGAGATTCATCAGAGTCGACTTACCTACATTCGTATAGCCGACAAGAGCCACCCTGGTCAGCTTTCCTCGATTCTTACGTTGCATCGATTTTTGTTTGTCAATAGCAACGAGTTCGGCTTTCAGCCTTGATATCTTATCAAGAATTATACGACGGTCAGTCTCTATCTGAGTCTCTCCAGGACCACGCATACCAATACCGCCGCGCTGTCTTTCCAAGTGAGTCCACATTCTCGTCAATCGAGGTAAAAGATACTGATATTGGGCGAGTTCGACCTGAGTCTTTGCGTTAGCCGTCTGAGCGCGTTTTGCAAATATATCAAGAATGAGACTTGTCCTGTCAAGAATTTTAACGCCCAGTTCACGCTCGATATTCGCAACCTGCTTCACTGTGAGGTCATCATCAAAAATAACCATCGCAATGTCATTTTCCTCAATAAAAGTCTTTATCTCATCGAGCTTGCCTTTTCCGACAAATGTGCGCGGATTGGGATATTCAAGTTTCTGAAGAAATGTCCTAACCGTCTCAGCACCCGCAGTGTCAGCAAGAAAAGCAAGTTCAGCAAGGTATTCATTAGCTTTAAGCTCTGTCTGGCGAGGTGTCACAAGACCGACAAGAACCGCACGTTCGTTTTGTGTTTCTGAAATTATATGATCTTTCATAAATAAGTCTTACTATATATTATATAACAGAGGAGCAAACAAAATTACGGCATAATTCCGAGAAAAACGCCAAAAGAGCAAAAAAAAGCCTATATTTGCAGTTACAAAAGATACAATAACTTAATCGTAAGTTAATCTATAAATTCCGGATTTATGAAGAAAGCTCTTACACTATATAACTTTAATTACGTTCATACATTTACCCCTACCAACGCAACACTCTCAAACAAGTAAAGTTGGGCTGAAATGAATCGACTATCGTCCGTTTTGACTATCATTTGTCTTTTTTTCTCCATCTGCATTGCGTCATGCATCACGGATGAAGAGGCTGATAACAATACAGGTCTTACAGAAGGAGACAAACTACCTGAATTCACCGTTGAAATGAGCGACGGAAAGATTGTATCATCTTCAGATTTTTCCGGATATAGAGGCATAATTGCATTCTTCAATACTGATTGCAGAGATTGTCAACAAGAACTTCCAAAGTTGCAGCGTGTGTACGAGCGCACAAAAGATAATGTTATGTGGATTGCAATAGCCAGAAACGAGAACAACGCATCAATTTCAAAGTTTTGGTCTGCAAACCACCTCTCAATCCCCTACTCCCCCCAGCCGGACAGACATATTTTCGAACTATTTGCGTCCAACGGCATCCCGAGGCTCTACCTTACGGCAGATGGTATTATAACACATGTTTTTAGACCCGAAAACATACCGGCAGAAGAACCTCTTTACAAACTTCTTACAGGTGAACAGCTATGAGAAAATATTACCATCATAACCACCCACTGAAACTTGAGACCGGAACCACGCTGCCGGAATTGACAATTGCCTACCACACTTTCGGCAAAATGAATGCTGACCGGAGCAATGTCGTGTGGGTCATGCACGCCCTTACAGCAGACTCCAATGTTGCCGACTGGTGGCCACACACTGTTGAGAAGGGGCGTTTTCTCGACCCCGATAAATGGTTTGTCGTCTGCGCCAACGTTCTCGGTTCTTGCTACGGCACTACAGGTCCGACAAGCATAAATCCCCAAAACGGAACACAGTATTTAGGAGACTTTCCCGATGTAACAGTCAGAGATATGGTCAACTGCCATCGTTTATTGGCAAAACACCTTGGCATCGACAAAATCAACACCATAGTAGGCTCCTCATTGGGCGGTTTCCAGGCTATAGAATGGCTGGTAAGCGAACCTGAGATTGCCGGGAGAGCCATACTGATTGCCACCGATTACCGCTGCAGACCTTGGTTGGCGGCAATCAACAAAGCAATGTATATGGCGATTGAAGCCGACCAGACATACGGCACCAGAAGCACATCAGCTGGAGCAAAAGGACTTGCAGCCGCAAGGGCAATCGGACTTCTCAGTTATCGCGGTCAGGCGGCCTACGACAAGACTCAGGAGGACAAAGAGCCACACGCCATTTTTAATCGTAGAGTACACGGATATCAAGAACATCAGGGCGAGAAACTCTGCAATCGTTTCGACGCGTATAGCTACACAAAGATGTGTCGGTCGACCGATTCGCATGATGTGGGACGCGGACGTAGCTCTTATGAGGAAGCTCTTCGCCGCATTAGAGCAAAATGCATGGTCGTCGCTATAAGTTCCGACATTTTATTTCCACCGTCATATCATAAAGAAATGACTGAAATGATTCCGAATGCGGAATACAAAGAAATCGATTCAGAATACGCGCATGACGGTTTTTTAATTGAATACGAAAAACTTGATAAAATAATCAGCGACTTTTATTCGCACAGCACAATAGACTAATGAGCAAAAATCTTAACATAGGACTTTTCGGCTTCGGAACAGTAGGTCGCGGTCTGTTTGAACTTTTACGAGATGTTCCGATGCCCAATGTCAACATAAGACGCATATGCGTTCGCGATAAATCGAAAGACAGAGGGGTTGATGCCGATTTCACAGATTGTATTGACGAGATTTTCGACGACCCCGAAATCAATTTTATTGTAGAATTGATTGACGACGCAGAAGCCTCTTTCAACATAGTGTCGAGAGCTATAATGAAAAAACTTCCCGTAGTCACCGGAAATAAAAAAATGCTCGCCCACCGCCTTCCGGAACTCATAGAATTGCAGCGACAATATGGTAGCACGCTGTTATATGACGCATCGGCATGCGGCTCAATACCAGTAATACGCAATCTTGAGGAATATTATGACAACGACCTGCTGATTTCGGTCAAAGGCATCCTCAACGGCTCGTCAAATTTCATCCTTTCGAAAATCTTTAACGACAACATGCCGCACACCGAAGCATTGGAGTTAGCTCGCCGCGAAGGATTTCTTGAAAGCAACCCGACCCTTGATTTGGACGGCTGGGATTCGCTTTTCAAACTTATCATAATTGGAGTACATGCATTTGGAGTTTATGTCAGTCCTGATAAAATTTTCACTTACGGCATAACCCACATGAATGACAACGACATCCGTTTCGCCCGTGAAAAAGATCGGCGTATAAAACTCGTTGCCCACGTCGAGAAACTTGCAGATAACCGTCTTGTAATGTGCGTTATTCCGCAACTCATATCACGAAACAAATACATCTATTCCGTAGAAGACGAATTCAATGGCGTTGTCATCAAGGGTCTGTTCTACGATAAGCAATTCATGTTCGGCAGAGGAGCCGGAGCGCGTCCGACCTCTTCGGCGGTACTGTCTGACATCACAGCATGCCTTTACGACTATAAATACGAATACAAAAAGTTAAGACACTCTGAGAGTCTCCCCGAATTCACTGACGACATCTCTTTCAGGATTTACGTCAGATACAGTGACCCGGTTGACCTCGGACTTCTTCATTTCGAGGAAATTTACGAAAGTTATTCTTCAAAAGGGTATAATTATATTGTCGGTCGCGTTTCGCTAAAAAGTCTTCACGCATCGCGAGAGGCTCTGAATAGCCGAAAGGTCTTCCTCGCCGCGTATCCTTACGACTGACAATCGTTTGTGGTCAGACCAGTAAATTCCGCACATTTATATTTTTTTATTACCTTTGCGAAAACAAGTTATCGACATGACGATGAACAACAAAGAAGAACGATGGACAGAGATTGAACATCTGCCAAAATGGGATGAAGAGTTCTATGACGTCTATACCGCCAAGAAATTCGGCAAATGGGTCATGCTCAAGACTCTGAAAGATGAATTCAAGGGTAAACCTGAATTCGAGGCTATGTTTGAGAAGGAATTCGACACCCGATACAACCTCGCTCACCCTAACATCGTCATGATAAATGACTTTGAAGATGTCCCGGGCATCGGAAGATGCATCATAACCGACGACGTCTACGGAGACTCACTCCGCTCGCTTATCAATGAGAATAAGGTCACAAAACAACATGTCGAAAAACTGAAAACTCAATTTTTAAGCGCTCTGGAATACATCCAGTCAAATCATATAGCACATCTTCCGATAAAGCCTGAGCGCATCATCTTCACAGAAAACATAGGAAATCTCAAGCTGATTGATGTCGGATTCGAACAACGCCCCGCCCTTACACCCGAACAGGCGACCGACGACATCCGTAATTTCGGTAACATAGTGTTAGAAACCCTTGATAAGAGCGGCATCAATGAACCGATGTTAAGGAAAGTGGCAGAACGGTGCGCCGACATAGACAACCGTCGCCGCTACCACACCATTCACGATGTCCGCCTTGCGCTGGAAAACCGCCACAGCAATCGCCTTTACATCGCCATAATCGCATTTCTTATCATCATGATTGGACTTCTCGCATGGTTATCTTCTCCTTATAAACCTGCAATACCGACCATGAACGAAATAGAAAACGCCGACACCAAATAACATTTACCCATGTCAGTCACTATAAAACCACTCAAACCTACGCACAGCGAACTGTTGAGTTACGTCAAATTCGGAATCAATCTTTACAAGGATAATCCATATCATGTGCCGCCGTTGGTCATTGATGAAATCGAAACTCTTTCTCCGAAAAAGAATCCCGCATTCGATGTCTGCAGGGCACAATCTTTTATGGCATTCCGCGACGGAAAGCCTGTAGGTCGCATAACTGCCATAATAAACGACGCCGTCAACTCAAAAGACAACACCAAAATATTACGTTTCGGCTTTATGGATTTCATTGACGACACCGAAGTTGTGGATGCCTTATTCAAAGCAGCCGAAGACTGGGGTCGCGAACGTGGCATGGACACGATTGTAGGTCCGCTCGGTTTTTCCGATATGGACCATGAAGGCATGCTTATCGAAGGCTTCGAAGAAGTCGGGACAATGGCAACTATTTACAACTATCCGTATTATGTGGCGCACATGGAACGCATGGGCTTCGCCAAAGAGGTTGACTGGGTTGAATACAGGATGAAAGTCCCCGATTGTGTTCCCGAAAAGTATGCCCGAATTGCCCAAATTGTAAAAAACAAATATAATCTCCGTTCCATTCCACTTACTTCAAGAAAGACGGTAAAAGAGAAGTACGGTCAGAAACTTTTCAGATTGATAAACGAAGCATACGCCAACCTTTATGGCTTCTCGCCTCTAACCAATCGCCAGATTGAATATTATGTCGACCAGTATCTCGGTATTATCCGGCTCGAATGTGTTTCAGTCATCGTTGATGAACATGATGAGATAGTCGCAGTAGGGATATCGATGCCATCGCTATCAAAAGCCTTACAGAAAAGCCGGGGAAAATTATTCCCCACCGGGTGGATTCACCTCCTTGGAGCCCTTAAAGGCAAGACAGACGTCGTAGACCTTCTTTTAGTTGCCGTCAAACCCGAATATCAAAGTAAAGGTGTCAATGCGCTGATTTTCGCTGACCTTATCCCTGCGTTCATAAAAGAAGGCTATCGCGAGGCAGAAAGCAATCCTGAACTTGAAGGAAATGAAAATGTCCAGAAACAATGGGAATATTTCGAACGTCGTCAGCATCGCAAAAGACGCGCATGGCGTAAAACTCTATAATTCAATGTTATATATCATATCACAATCGTCATTGTTTGCAAATGCAAACAATGACGATTGCTTTATTCAGCACTTACATACAGATGTTTACGGCGATGTTGATAACTTTTTATCTCGTTTTTAGAGATTTCAACAATTTATATTTGTGAATTATCGTCTTTTTTGAGTAATTTTACATGCACAAAAACAGACCTGCAGACTTTGACTCTTCAAAATGAACCAAGAAACGTATCACATACCGGCACTCTTGTCGCAATCAATTGAAGCTCTTGATATTAAACCATCAGGAGTATATATTGACGCTACTTTCGGCGGTGGAGGACACTCAAAAGCCATTGTTGATTGTCTTAACGACAAGGGACATCTTTACTCCTTCGACCAGGATGAAGATGCGGTAAGCCGTGCGTTCATTGACCCGAGATTCACAATGGTCTATGGAAATTTCCGTTTCCTCTCAAACTTTCTCAGGTATTACGAGGTCTCCGAAGTCGACGGCATACTTGCCGACCTCGGTGTTTCATTTCATCATTTCGACGACAGTTCGCGCGGTTTTTCCTTCAGAACGGGAGGCAGACTTGACATGAGGATGAACCGACATGCCCGAGTCGACGCAGCTTCAATCCTTAGCGACTACACCGAGGAACAGCTTGCCGATATTTTTTATCTTTACGGGGAACTGAGACAAGCCCGCAAGCTTGCAGCAGCCATTGTCGCTGCCCGTCGTAGCGAACCGGTAGACACCGTAGAGCGACTTCTTGAAGTATGCCGTCCATTGATAAGCCAGCAAAAAGAAAAAAAAGATATGGCATGTATCTTTCAGGCTTTGCGCATAGAGGTAAACGGCGAACTCGATGCCCTTAAATCATTTCTTAAGCAGGCGGTCGCCGTGCTTCGTCCGGGTGGTCGTCTTGCAATTCTGACCTATCATTCACTTGAAGACAGGCTGGTTAAGAACTTCATGAAGACAGGAAATTTTTCAGGGAAAGCCGAAAAAGACTTTTTCGGCAGGGTCGAGACCCCACTCCGTACGGTTTATTCAAAGCCTATTGTTCCCGACGAAGAAGAGATTGCTCGTAATCCAAGGAGCAGAAGTGCCAAACTGAGAGTAGCAGAAAAAATCTAAAAAGCCTATCCACAATTCCCCAAATGAAACTAATACCCAAAATAAAGCTGTCAGACGCAACGCATCACATCTCCAGTGCGTCGAGCCGTGTCGCCCACGGTCGTGTCGTGTCAAGCCGTTTTTTCAAAAAATATTTTTTCCAGACCACATTCATCGTGTGTATGGTCATGGTTTACATCTCAAACCGCTATGATTGCGTTACAGGCATGGAAACCATAACAGCACTTAATTCAGAACTCGCGATTGTAAAAACCGAACTACAAAGCGAACGCTCGGCATTTATGTCATCGACACGTGAATCGTCAATGCAAAGATTAGTCGACACACTTCATCTCGGACTGGGAATCCAGGAACGCCCTCCCTATCAGCTCCATTATGACGATGAAAACAGATAAACGACATAAACCATCCGTAACACCTCTCGAGCCGGACCAACAAAAGTCAGCCCGCAGCCGACGTATGCACATACTCGGTCGACTCACCGTCATATCTCTTTTCATCATCTTAATTGCTTTCGGCATCATATTCAAGGCAGTAAACAACACAATTGTCAACGCTGATGAATGGAATAAAAAAGGCACTCAGCATCTTGATGACACAGTGCTTATAAAGCCTCTTAGAGGTGATATCCTTGCAAGCGACGGCTGTATACTCGCCACTAACCTCAATTATTTCAATCTCCGCATAGATTTCAAAGCCAAAAGATTTATGGTCAGGGAGTATGACGCAGCCATCGACAGTCTTGCCGACAGTCTCGCATATTATTATCCCCGCCGCACCCGTGACGGCTGGAAAAAATATCTCGAAGCTCCCATGAATAAAGCCCGCAAGGACCGTTCGAGCGCTTATATGCTGCTGAAGGAAATTCCGGATGATGAAGTCCAGCGGGTTAAGAAATTTCCTTTCTTCAAACGAAGCACCAACGCTAACCGCACCGGACTTGTCAAAGAGAGAGTTCTCAAACGCAAATACCCCTACGGCGAAATGGCGACATTGAGCATCGGACGTGTCGGCGAAGTCGGTCCGCGTGATGTACGCGGCGTTTCCGGTCTTGAACGCGCACTTGATTCGCTTCTTTACGGCACACCCGGCAAAGCGAAAAAAGTATTATTTACCGACCGCGTTGCCAACTGGACCATTCAGCCGCCTAAAAACGGTTACACCGTTACCACGACCATCGACATAACGATGCAGGACATTCTGGAATACGAACTCGGCTCGATGTTGTTGACGACAGGTGCAGAATGGGGAACAGCAATGATTATGGATGTCGAGACCGGCGATATCAAAGCTATTTCCAATCTTGAGAAAGATACCATTCCCGGTTCACGAAGATACATCGAAGCCATGAACCGCGCCGTGCTCGCTTACGAACCGGGCTCCGTCGTAAAAACCATATCCATGATAATCGCTCTTGAGGACGGTTTTGCGTTCCCGCTCAACAAAGAATTCCACATCGAGCCTAAAGGAGTTGGTTTCCGCTATGCAGGTGGTCGACCGATTAACGACACCCATTCACCGTCATCACTCCCCGTGAGCCGTTTTCTGGAATATTCATCCAATATCGGAATGGCTAAACTTATGACCGCACATTTTGAGAACGACCCGAATTCTTTCCGCGAACGTCTTCGCGACATTGGTTTTTTTGACCGTTTCAACACAGGCATGGCACGCGAACGCACACCCTATTTCCCCACAATAGCCAATAACAGGGGCGGTCGCATTGCCCTGTCGCGCATGGTATTCGGATATTCGACTATGATACCACCGCTTTATACTTGCGCCATGTATAATGCAATTGCAAACGACGGCAAGTTCGTTCGTCCTCGTCTTGTGAAAGCGCTGCGTACACCCGAAGGGAAAGACTCTGTAATTCCCGTCTCTTATATCCGAGACAGCATATGCAGCAGCAAAAACGCTGCATTACTGCGCGATATGCTTCATGAAGTTGTATGGGGGCAAGGAGGAACCGCAAAAGCTCTCAAAAGCAAGGTTGTAAGCATTGCCGGCAAAACAGGCACATGCCGAATAATGGCTGAGGCAAAACCTAAGCAAGCATCCGATAGTACAAAAAAAGGTTCGCCCGAACAGCGTCCAAAGCCAGGCGGCTATCTTGACGGACATTATCGGTTGGCCTTCTGCGGGTTCTTCCCGTACGAAAATCCAAAATACACCGGCTTCGTAATGATAAGCGACCCCGGACCTGAATATAAAGGTGCCGCAACTACCGCAGGCATGGTACTTAAGAACGTTGCCCATAAATTATATTCGCGCGGTATGCTTGACAATAAATCGGATATCAACGGGGAGGAGCCCGTATCTTCACGTCCGACTCTTTACGCATCCCACGACAACAATCGTCACAACCGTCTCGCTGCAGGTCTAAAGCTACCTGGCGGTTCGGTCATCACCGCACCGTCTTCCGCGCAGCAGGGTCATGTGCCTGACGTTCGTGGTCTCGGTATCCGCGAAGCTGTGGTGACACTTGAAAAAGCCGGATACAACGTTGAATTTTCAGGCATAGGCTATGTTGCATCGCAGCAACCAGCCGGTGGAACACGCGCTCCTGCCGGCTCAAAGGTGACTATAACTCTAAAGCAAGATTAACAGCAATGATACTATCACATCTACTGTCTGCCATAATAACCGAGGAAGTTATAGGCAATGAAAATCTGGAAATTACTGAGATAACTGCCGATTCGCGCAAGTGCCGTCCATCAACACTGTTTGTCGCCGTGCGTGGCGTTAATGTCGACGGTCACGATTTCATACACGCGGCGGTCGATAACGGAGCATCAGCCGTCGTATGCGAGGAAATACCCAATGATATTACGGCAGATATAACATGGATACGTGTTGCAAATTCGTCCGTCGCACTTGGTTTCCTGGCGTCACAATGGCATGACAATCCGTCTCGCAAACTAACCTTGATTGGCGTTACCGGCACCAATGGAAAAACAACCGTTGCCACGCTTATTTATGAAATGGCTCGTCTCAACGGTCAGCGCGCCGGGTTGCTGTCTACCGTTGTCAATAAAATCGACACCGAAGAAGTTCCTTCAACACATACAACCCCCGACCCTATCGAACTGAACTCTCTTCTTGACCGCATGGTTAAGGCAGGATGTTCAGTCGCCGCGATGGAGGTCAGCAGTCATGCCGCTCATCAGAATCGCATCGCCGGCCTGCATTTCGCCGGAGGCATCTTCACAAATCTTACCCGCGACCACCTCGACTACCACAAGACATTCGCAGCCTATCTTGCGGCAAAGCAATCTTTCTTCGACCTCTTGCCTAAGGATGCATTTGCCCTTACAAACGTAGACGATAAGAACGGACTGATAGTCGTTCAGAACACGCGCGCCAAAGTCTACACATATTCCCAGCGCTCAGAGGCGGACTTCGTCGGTCACATAGTTGAAAACCGCCTTGACGGTATGTCTATGACATTCAACGGTGTTGAAGTCGAAACCCTGTTTACCGGACGCTTCAATGCTTCAAACCTCACTGCCGTATTCGGAGCGTCTGTCCTGATGGGATATGACAGAGAGCGGATTCCTGTCGCAATGAGCCGCCTTGTGCCTGTGGCAGGGCGTTTTCAGACTTTCCGTTCAAAGAGTGGCATAACCGCTATAGTCGACTACGCTCATACCCCCGACGCCCTCGTTAACGTTCTCGACACAATCAGGGACATAATCGGGAACAAGAGTGCACTGATAACTGTATGCGGATGTGGCGGAAACCGTGACAAAGGTAAGCGACCGCTCATGGCAGAAGCCGCTGCCCGACGGAGCGACAGGGTAATCCTGACCTCTGACAATCCACGTAACGAAGACCCGAATACAATTATAAAGGAAATGCTCACAGGGCTTAATCCCGAACAGATGGCTTCGACTCTGTCGATTGTTGACCGCCGGGAAGCCATACGCACAGCTGTCGCACTATCCAAACCGGGTGATGTCATCCTGGTTGCAGGCAAAGGACACGAGACTTATCAGATAATCGGCGATATTACCAATCATTTTGACGACCGTGAAGAAGTGATTGATGCCCTTGCAAAACTATAAACATATTTCCATCAAAAATCATGTTTTACTATCTTTTCCAACTATTTCAAGACTCAGGACTTCCGGGCGCACGCCTGATGAATTACATCACATTCCGTTCCGGTTTAGCTTTTGTCCTTGCCCTAATTCTTGCGATATTCGTAGGTCGACGTATAATCAACGCCCTGCAGAAAATGCAGATAGGTGAGATTGTAAGAAATCTCGACCTTGAAGGTCAGACTAAAAAGACCGGCACGCCGACTATGGGCGGCATAATTATCATTCTGTCGATAGTTCTTCCATGCCTCCTTGTCGGAAATCTCGGCAACATCTACATGATATTAATGCTTGTCGCAACGTTATGGCTCGGCACAATCGGTTTTCTCGACGATTACCGCAAAATAAAATATCGCAACAAAGACGGTCTTAAAGGAAAATATAAAATTGTGGGTCAAGTAGGCATTGCTCTTATTGTCGCAATCACAATGTTTCTGAACCCTAATATGGTTATCGTCGAGAATAATGAAGTCATTAACGTCGACACCAATGAGGTCGAACAGGTTATCTACGGGACAGACACAGTAAAATCACCTCAGACCACGATACCCTTTGTCAAAAACAACAACTTCAATTACAGCTGGTTTACCGGTTGGATGGGCGAACATGCCCAGACCGGCGGATGGATTATCTTTTTCCTTATTGTAATATTTATCGTTTCCGCGACGAGCAACGGTGCCAATCTCAACGACGGACTCGACGGCATGACAGCCGGATTGTCTGCGGTATGTGGCGTCGCACTGGCGATAATGGCTTATCTCGGCGGCAATATAATCTATTCAGCCTATCTCAATATAATGTACATTCCCGAGAGTGAAGAACTGGTTGTATTTATGGCTGCGTTTATAGGAGCATTGGTCGGTTTCCTGTGGTATAACGCATATCCGGCTCAGGTTTTCATGGGAGACACCGGCAGTCTTACACTCGGAGGTATAATCGCGATTTTCGCCATACTGATACACAAGGAACTGCTTTTACCCATACTCTGTGCTCTGTTCTATATCGAAGACCTGTCTGTCATAATTCAGGTCGCATATTTCAAACGCACGGGCGGAAAGCGTATATTCAAAATGACGCCTCTCCATCATCATTTCCAGAAGCCCGGCAACGCAGGTTTCCAGGCTATGATTCAAAGACCCATACAGGTTATACCGGAGTCAAAAATTGTCACACGCTTCTGGATTATCGGAATCATCCTCGCTGTGGTGACATTTGTGACTCTTAAAATAAGATAATCAGATTTCAAAATTTACAATTGATGAGTAACAATCTGAACAAAAAACGTATAGTAATTCTCGGTGCCGGCGAAAGCGGTGCCGGGGCAGCCGTTCTTGCCAAAGACAAGGGCTTCGATGTCTTTGTCAGTGATTTCGGAGCTATCGCCGACAAATATAAGAATCTGCTCAACTCTGAAAATATCGAATGGGAAGAAGGCGGACACACCATGGATAGAATCCTGATGGCTGACGAAGTAATAAAAAGTCCGGGAATTGCCGACACGACTCCCGTGATGCAGAAAGTTCTTTCCAAAAATATTCCCGTCATTAGCGAGATTGAGTTTGCCGGAAGATATACTGATGCAAAAATGATATGTATCACCGGCAGTAACGGAAAGACAACCACTACCCTTCTGACATACCATATTCTTAGTCGTGCGGGTATTGACGTCGGTCTTGCGGGAAATGTCGGTAAAAGCCTCGCACTTCAGGTCGCGCGCCAGCCTCATCAGTATTACGTCATCGAGTTAAGTTCTTTCCAACTTGACAACATGTACGACTTCAAAGCAAACATTGCTGTTATCCTGAACATAACTCCCGACCATCTCGACCGCTACGATTACAAGATGCAGAATTATGTCAACGCAAAATTCCGTATCTTACAGAATATGACTCCTGCAGATGCTTTCATCTACTGGAAAGACGACCCCGTAGTCAGTGCTCAACTGAAACACATCAAAACAGAAGCCACACTATACCCGTTCACAGCCAACGATGAGTCTGAATGTGCAGCTTACGTTGACGCAGAAAACGAACTCATCATCAAAACGCCCGCGACATCCCTCTCGATGCCACGAGCCGACCTTGCGCTGAACGGTATTCACAATCTTTACAACTCTATGGCTGCGGGGCTGTCAGCATGCCTTCTCAATATCCGTAAAGACGCTATTCGCTCGGCTTTAAGTGATTTTACCGGTGTCGAACACCGTCTCGAAGCTGCGGGAACGGTTGACGGAGTCGAATGGATAAATGATTCCAAGGCCACAAATGTCAATTCATGCTGGTATGCACTTGACTCTATGACAAAGCCGACGGTTCTAATTCTCGGAGGTAAAGATAAGGGCAACGATTATTCAGAAATACTTCCGTTAGTAAAAGAGAAAGTTAAAGCCATCGTAGCCATGGGTAAGGACAACTCAAAAATTCTTGACTTCTTCAAAGACACTGTCGACGTTATATCCGATACTCATTCACTTTCCGACGCTGTCGAAGAGTGCAGACGGCTGGCTAAATCCGGTGACGTCGTACTTCTTTCGCCATGCTGCGCAAGTTTTGACCTTTTCAAAAGCTATGAGGACAGAGGCAGACAATTCAAGGATGCTGTAAACAATCTTTCTACACAAAAATAAAATTTCATTACTCTCCATAATGGAACCTGTTTTTAACATAGATGAAGTAATCAACGACGGTCAGACGGCTGCTATTGAGAGTACGCCGGCAGATGACGTCCGTAAAATAACTCCGAAACTTCGCACAGACCAGCACATCTGGGGAATATACATATTTCTACTGATTGTCTCTGTGATAGAATTATTCAGCGCGTCAAGTCAGGAAGTGGAAGTCAACGACATCTACGGTCCTATCATCCGTCACGCCCGGTTTCTTGCAATCGGACTTGTTCTGATGCTGGTAATTCAGCGCTTCCACTTCAAATACATCTATAAACTCACACCTTTATATGTTTTCGGAAGCATCATGGCTATGCTACTCGTCATGGCTGCGGGTGTGAAAGTTAACGGTGCGCAACGCGCTCTTCAGTTCGGTTCTATTATGATATTGCCAGCCGAATTTCTAAAACTGGCGGCGGCATTGGGCATCGCATATATCCTCAGCCGTAATCAGATGCCCGGCAAACGTGATGTCACGACAAAGGGCGTCGTCATGAGTGCCTGTCTTACACTTTTGTGCGCAGGCTTACTGTTCTCTCATGGTCTCACAAACACCCTGCTGATTTTTGCCATAAGCATGTCGATGATGCTTATCGGCGGTGTCGGCATGAAAAAATTCGGAGTGGTCTGCCTTGTCTACCTTGTCATCGGTTCGGCAGCAATGGGATACAAGCTACTACAGAACAAAGATAAAGCCCCCACGCCGGAAGCAATCGAAATGGCTCGGCTTAACAAAGAGGAAGTCGGCGCAGCAGCAGCCAACCGTTCTTCAACGTGGATGGCTCGTCTGCAGCGTCATTTCAGACTTAATAAAGCAGGCGATAAAATCGACGACACAAACAAACAGGAGCAATTGAGCTATATCGCACAGGCTCACGGAGGAATTATCGGCGTAGGACCGGGTAATTCCCGCGAGAACGCCCGTCTGCCTCTCGCCTTCTCCGATTACATCTATGCAATCGTCATCGAAGAACTTGGACTGATTACGGGAATCTTCATCCTCATGTGTTACCTGTGGCTGCTTGCCCGAGCGGGCAGGGTCGCTACAAAGTGCAAACAGACCTTCCCCTGTCTTCTCGTCATAGGCTGTGCCATCTACATCGTTTATCAGGCACTCTTCCACATGGCGATTGTCACAGGTCTGTTCCCAGTGTCTGGTCAACCTCTGCCTCTCATTTCGAAAGGCGGCACCTCTGTGATTGTTACCTCGATTGCCCTCGGCATAATGCTTTCGACGAGCCGTCACGCAGCCTTCAAAGGTGACAAAGAAGCCATACGCGAAGAACTCAACACCCTGCCTGCAAGTATCCACAGTGAAAATCCTTCTCAACTTTAATATCCAGCTGTCATGATTGAAAATAAAAACAACACGTCAGATAAATCCATTCGGAGAGTCCTCATAAGCGGTGGCGGCACAGGCGGTCATATATTCCCCGCTATTTCAATAGCAAATGCAATAAAAAAACGCTTTCCCGAAGCTGAAATCCTTTTCGTAGGAGCTGACAACCGCATGGAGATGGAGCGCGTCCCAGCAGCAGGATACAACATCGAGGGACTGACAATAAGCGGCTTTGACCGAAAACATCTGCTTAAAAACATCTCAGTCCTTATAAAATTGCGCAAAGCCATCAGAAAAGCACGACGCATAGTCCGCGATTTCAAGCCGCAGATTGCAATCGGCGTCGGCGGCTATGCCTCCGGTCCCACTCTTAAAGCGGCTCAGCGGATGAATGTCCCGACCCTTTTACAGGAACAGAACTCTTATGCTGGCGTGACAAACAAGTTGCTTGCAAAAAAAGCAGGACGCATATGCGTCGCTTACGATGGCATGGAACGCTTCTTCCCCTCGGAAAACATCGTCAAAACAGGCAATCCCGTCAGAAAGGACCTTCTTGACTGTAAAGTTTCTCAAGCAGAGGCAAAAAAAACTCTTGGCTTCGACCCGGAACGACCATTGGTTCTCTTCGTCGGAGGAAGTTTGGGTGCCCGCACCATCAACGAGAGCGTCGCGGCTTCGCTTGACTCACTTACTGAAGGTGGCGTACAGCTGTTATGGCAGACCGGCAAATCATACGCTTCGAGCGATGCTGTCGCAAAAGCCTCTGAATATAACGGCGTTATTGCCACTCCATTCATTTCCGACATGGCGATGGCTTATCGCGCGGCTGACGTCGTAGTTTCTCGCGCCGGAGCAGGAAGCATCAGTGAACTTCAACTATTGGGAAAGGCCACAATACTCGTGCCTTCGCCCAACGTCGCCGAAGACCATCAGCGTAAAAACGCCTTGGCTCTTGTCAACCGCGATGCGGCGATAATGATACCCGATGACCGTTGTCGCGAGCTTCTGTCTGAAGAGGTCAGAAAACTTGTAAGCGACGCAGAGCGACGTACAACTCTCTCTAAAAATATCTCGGAAATGGCTCTACGCGACAGCGACGAGAAAATCGTCGATGCAATTATCGAACTTATAAATAAAGCACAATGAAAAATATATATTTCGTAGGAGCTGGAGGCATAGGCATGGCGGCTCTCGAACGCTACTATCTCTCTCAGGGATATAATGTAGCGGGGTATGACCGCACACCATCACCCCTTACAGATGCCCTTCAGAAAGAGGGTGTCATAATATCTTTTGAGGACTCGATGGACGCGATTCCTGTTGAATTCCGAAATCCGGAGACAACAGAAGTTGTCTATACTCCTGCCGTTCCCCACGACAATGTGCCGCTGAGTTTTTTCCGTGACAACGGATTCAAACTGCTGAAACGCGCCGCAGTCCTCGGTAACATCACTCGGGCAAGCAAAGGCATATGTTTCTCCGGCACCCACGGCAAGACCACCACTTCATCAATGGCGGCACATGTCCTGCACTGCGGCTCTGTCGGCTGCAATGCATTCCTTGGCGGCATTTTACGCAATTACGGCAGCAATCTTCTTCTTGCACCCGAGTCTCCCTACTCGGTCATTGAAGCTGACGAGTATGACCGCTCGTTTCACCAGCTTTCGCCATATATAGCCGTTGTAACCGCGACCGACCCCGACCACCTCGACATCTACGGCACTGAAGAAGCTTATCTTGAAAGCTTTGCCAAATTCACTGAGCTTATACAACCCGGAGGAAAACTTCTCGTCCACACCGGACTAAAACTCGTTCCGCGACCTCCTGAAGGTGTTGAAGTCTATACCTATTCGCGCAACGAAGGAGACTTCCATGCAGAGAACATCCGTTGCGGCGGAGGCACTATTGTGTTCGATTTTGTTCATCCGTCCGGACGTGTCAACGATGTCGAACTCGGTGTCCCTGTTGAAATAAATATCGATAACGCAGTGGCTGCCCTCGGTGCGATTTACCTGACCGGTGATTTCGAACCGGAGGTCGCCCGCAAGGCAATGGCATCGTTCATGGGACCGGAGCGACGTTTCGAATTTCACCTTAAAGAACAGGGTGCAGACGGCAGGGCGATAATCGACGATTATGCCCATCATCCCGATGAGCTTCGCCAGAGCATCGCTTCTGTCAAAGCGCTATATCCCGACCGCCATCTGACCGTGGCATTCCAACCCCACCTCTACAGCCGTACCCGCGATTTCGCACCTCAGTTTGCCGAAGCGTTGTCTGCTGCCGATTCTGTGATTTTGATTGACATCTACCCCGCTCGTGAACTGCCGATTCCCGGTGTAAGCTCCAAAATAATCTTCGACCGTATAAAATGTGCCGATAAAACTATGATTTCTAAAGAAGACTTTGTAAACACCGTAAAAAATCGTAACTTTGAAATCTTATTGACAGCAGGAGCAGGCGACCTTAATTTTTACCTCCCTCAGTTATGCCGTGAACTGAAGAATAAAGACGCCTGATATTGATTATCAATAGAAATGGAGAAAGATACAATCATAAAAATTGCCCTGACAGCTGTTCTCGCAGTCTATCTCGTATTTGCCCTCGCCATGACGGGAGCGGCCGAGCGTGCGGACAGATATAACGGTCTGAGCATAGCCGTAGCCGATTCAATCGGCAGCGGTTTCGTATCCGACTCCGATGTCGCACAGGAATGCGGCGATTTATATAATCTTATCCGTACATCCTCACGGGAGAATATCGACCTCAATGCTCTCGAACAAACCATCCTGTCAATGCCTGTCGTCGAAAACGCCAACGTAATGTCACTTTGTGACGGTTCGCTCCACATAAGTGTAAGTCCGATGGTCCCGGTAGCACGTGTTTTTGACCCGACCGGTCATTCATACTACATAAATGCCTCGGGCAAACGCGTAATGGCAAACGCCCGTTATCATGTCGACGTTCCGGTCGTGGTCGGAAATTTCGACGCGTCCACAGTCAAGCCTGAAGCTCTACTGCCGATGCTTTCGCATATTGCCGCCGACCCGACGATAAACGCATTGGTCTCCACGGTCACTCTCTCTAAAAAAGGAGATATAATCTTAGTGCCAGTTATCCGCGGTCAGGTGATAAACTTCGGCGACACGGCAAACGTCGCCGATAAATTCGCCAGACTGAAGACTTTCTACACCGAAGCAATGCCCGTGAAAGGATGGAACACTTATGACACAATTTCCGTGAAATGGGCGCGTCAGGTTGTAGCTTCAAGACGCGACAAGTCGTTGGGCACTCTCTCCCTTGCGACACAAGACTCAGAATTCGACTTCATCGACGATATTTCCACAATGACATCAGATGATGCAGGCTTTATCGAAGATGACACCACGACACATAAATCAAAAAATTAAACTTCATACCGATAAATCCTTAAAATCATATCCGGCATGGACACAAGATATATAATAGCCATAGAAATTGGTAGCTCGAAAGTCAAAGGGATTGCCGCATCCGTAGGCGAACTCGGCGACATAAACGTTGTCGCAATCGAAGAGGCTCGGCTCGATGACTGCACTCGTTACGGTAAAATCCAGAACGTTCAGGAAGTTTCGGCTCATGTCAACGACATTATCCGAAAGATTGAAAACAATCCCCGCATCGCCCCTCGCAAAGTTTCCGACATATTCATTTCTGTAGGCGGCAGATCGCTTTCTACGGCAAGGGCGCAGGCACAACGCTCATTCCCTGTGCCTACAGACATAACGTCAGAGACTATCAAACGTCTTGAAAGCGATGCGTCTTTCGGTCTGGTCACAGATAAGACCAATCTCGCCATGCTGCCTTATGCATTTTATATCGACAATTCCGAAGTCAAAAAAGTGGTCGGTACTGTCGGCAAAAGCGTGCGCGCCGTATTCACAGCAATCGTAATTTCCCCGTCAATCGTCGACAACCTTAAAAGGCTGAAGATTGACGGTCGCAACATCCATTTTATCATACGACCGACTGCTCTTGCCGACCTCGTTCTGACGTCGTCCGAAAAACAGGTCGGTTGCGCTCTCGTCGATTTTGGTTCCGAGACAACGACCGTGACCATCTATAAAGACCAGGTTCTACAGCAGATTATTACATTGCCAATCGGTTCGCGTAACATAACCCGTGACCTGATGATTGGTCTCAGCATGACCGAAGAAAGTGCCGACGCAGCCAAAATGAGGTCTGGAGTATCTTTGCCCGGCGATGAAAAACTGGCGACTGATATTGAAATCAACAATTACATCTCCGCACGTGCCGGCGAAATTATCGCTAACATCATGCATCAGATTGAGCTTGCCGGTTTCAAACCGCAGACCCTGAAAGGCGGCATCATTCTGACCGGGGGCGGCTCGCGTCTCGTTAACTTTGACCGCCTTGTCGAATCACAGACAAAAATGCCGGTTCGCGTAGCGGCTATCGACAGCTCTCTGCAGTTTAAGGGGAATAACCTCGACCGCAACGGTAATATTGACATCCTCGCCATTGCCAAGAACGCTACCGAGAAATTCGACATCGACTGTCTCACTCCGCGTCCTGTTGAGGTCATCGAGCAACAAATCGAGCAGGAAAAGCCCGCTGTCTCGCCTCTGCAAGACCAAGGATACATCCGCCGTCCGCCGATTGATGACGAATCCCTTCTCGAAGATGACGAAGACGATGATGCTCCGGCAAGAACAAATACTATCAGGGTGAAAAACAAAAAGTCCCGCGATTTTGACGACGAAGATTTTGACGACGAAGGTAACACGGGAGAAAACACAAAAAGCACAATAAAAAATCTTATCGACCGCATGGCTCGTTTCTGGAACGACTCCCATGAAGATGACGACATAGACGAGACTGTCAATTAATTTTTATTTCGAAAACCTACTTTCCTTACTATAATGAGCGAATCAGACAACCAATATCTCGACAAATACAAAGAGACTGTCGACGCACCCGACCGCATAATGGTGCTTGGTGTGGGAGGCGGCGGTAACAATGCCGTCAATCACATGTACTCCGAGGCTAAAATCCACGGTGTATCTTTCGTTGTTGTCAACACTGACGACATGGCGCTCAAGACTTCTCCCGTGCCGAAAAAACTTCTTATCGGTCCGACAACGACAAAAGGACGAGGAGCAGGTAATAAACCCGACAAAGCACGCGAAGCGGCAGAAGAGAGTGCCGCTGAAATTTCCGAACTCTTCACTCCGGAAACCGACATGGTCTTTATCACGGCTGGCATGGGTGGCGGTACAGGCACCGGCGCTGCCCCCGTTGTGGCGCGCATCGCTCGTGAACGCGGTCTGCTCACTATCGGCATCGTCACCATTCCATTCTTTTTTGAAGGCGAAAAAAAGATTGAAAAGGCATTTCTTGGAGCTAACGAACTAAAACGCTATGTCGATGCCCTTCTCCTGATAAACAACGACCGTCTTTCAGACATATATCCTGACCTTGCTTTCGATTCTGCATTCGCAAAAGCTGACGACACCCTTTCAATTGCGGCTCAAAGTATTTCAGAGATTGTAACGAATCCCGGTTATATCAACCTTGACATGAATGACGTTGACACCACTCTTCGTGATGGTGGCACCGCTTTGATATCAATCGGATATGGCGAAGGTGAAAATCGCGTCACTGCGGCGATAGAAGACGCACTCCACTCTCCGCTTATTAAAGACACCGACGTTTTCTCAAGCAAACGATTGCTTTTCAACCTCTGCTATTCCCGCAAATCCCAAGTCCCGTTCAAAGCTCAGGAAGTTCAGCAAATCAACGATTTCGTTGCAAAAATCGACAAAGGTGTTGACGTCATATGGGGTGTGACTTATGATGATACACTCGGAGACAAAGTCAAGTTCACTATTCTTGCCGCCGGCTTCGATGCCACAGTTCGCGAGGGTAAGAAAACCGGCGATACCCTGAAAATTTCAGGAAATATCATCAAGGAAGGTGAAGGAGAAGTAGAAAGCACCAACTCCAGCGACTTGATGCGTGAGTTCTACGGCGACGAAAAAGTCGACGAAATGCAGCGCCGTCGCGATGTCATGAATTATATTATTCTTTCCCCCGACCAACTTGACAACGACGAAGCCATCGAAGCGTTCGAGAAAACCCCTGCGTTCAATCGAAAGAAGAAAGCTACTGCAGGAACTACTGCAGCTCGTCCGGCACAAGAAACAGCTAAAAAAACGGAAATTAACATTCCGCCGGCTCCTCAGAGCGGTACAATAGAAATCGAATTCTCTGACGACGACTTCGCATGAAAAGACTTGTTATTTCAACCGGCGCAGGCATGAGTGCCGAAAGCGGCATCTCGACTTTCCGAGATGCCGGCGGTCTATGGGAGAACTATCCTGTGATGGAGGTATGTAGCGCAGATGGTTTCAGACGCAATCCGGCTCTCGTCCATAAATTCTACAGTGACCGCCGCCGTCAGCTTATCGATTGTAAGCCCAACGACGGTCATCTCGCGCTTGTCAATCTCGAAAAGCGTTTCGAAGTCATGATTATAACTCAGAATGTCGATGACCTTCACGAACGCGCCGGTAGTTCTAATGTACTACATCTGCATGGCGAACTGATGAAAGTCCGCGCTATTGATGACGACACCAAGGTCTACACCCTCCCTCCACAGGAATGCGTCACCACTCCCGGCACTATAATCGACGGACACCATGTGCGCCCTCATATAGTGTTCTTTCAGGAAGCTGTTCCAAACTTCGAGCCGGCTACTGAAATCGTGCGTTCCGCCGATATCTTTGTGATTATCGGCACGAGTCTCGTTGTCTATCCTGCTGCCGCGCTTCTCCACTATGTCAGCCGGGGCGTCCCCGTTTATTACATAGACCCGAATCCTGCGGAAGTCCCCGAAGGTGTCACCGTTATCCGTGCAACTGCGTCAGAAGGCATACGTCGTCTTTCCGAAATGATTTGACATAAGAGTCCATCAATTCCTCATAACCATAACAACAGCATCATGGCAGACATAAAGATAGCAGGTGTAATGAGAGCAGGCATCTTCTCTCCAAACCACATAGGTAATGATTCCGCCATATTCAACCTTGTGGCTGAACAGTTGCGAAAACGCGGCTGCGAAGTCAACGTTTACAGCGAAGAGCAATTCATTTCAGGAGCAGTGAGCGAGAATACCATCTTCAACATGTGCCGCGAACCCCGCTCGATTGAGCTTCTGCAGAAACTCGAAGACCGGGGTGCACTTGTCATAAACTCCGGATACGGCATCGAGAACTGCATCCGCGAACGCATGGCGCGTATCTTGCTTGGCAATAATATTCCTTATCCCGAAAGCATCGTGGTGAGTACAGACGAAGCCATCCGTGACAGACTTACAAAATCACATATCTCACGGTGCTGGATAAAACGCGGCGACTCTCACACGATGCATAACGAAGATGTAACCTATGTCCGTCATCCCGAAGAAGCTCAGGAGATTCTCCAGGAATATTTCCTGCGTGGCATCAAGCGTGCTGTCATCAATCGTCATCTCGAAGGCGAACTCATAAAATTCTACGGCATTGCCGGCACATCCTTCTTTTATTGGCTCTCGGCAAGCAATTCTTCTTCATCCCGACGAGCTGCTTCACGCCAGAGTGCTCCGGGTTTCGATGAGCAGAAACTCAAAGCACTTTGTTCGGCAGCAGCCGAAGTACTCGATATCAACGTCTACGGCGGAGATTGCGTGGTCGAACCTGACGGTATAATGCGCATAATCGATTTCGATGACTGGCCTAGTTTCGCCCCATGTCGGCAGGACGCAGCCACGAATATCGCCAAATTCATTATGAGCTCGATAAAAGAGCGCACAAAAGCTGGTAATCGCTGACCTCTCCTTATATATAATAATGTATAGTCTAATATGACCGACAACAACGATAATAATATGGTGCGACCTGATGTCCTCAACTACGATGACATCCGCCGCATAGTGCCGAAACTCGACGGTCACGAAAAGCTCGTCAATTGGCTGCTCCACTTTCTGTCTGTCGACAAGGTGAACCGTGCGCATGCCAACTGTTGCGACACCCCCGGGCCAGAATTCACCCGGCGATTGCTGTTCGATGAATTCAAAATGACTCTGCGGATTGACAACGAACAGATACTCGACAATCTGCCTGAAGGAGCTTTCATCACAGTCAGCAATCATCCGTACGGCGCGCTCGACGGCATTGCTCTGATTTATCTGATTGGCTCGAGAAGACCTGACTATAAGGTTCTGGTCAATATGTTTCTGAACCAGATTAGCGCCATGCGCCCGAACTTCATCGCAGTCGACCCGCTCGCCTCCGATGACCCTGCGAAACGGGCAGTATCGGTTAACGGCATCCGCCAGGCTCTCCGCCAACTGAAAGATGGCGAACCTGTCGGCTTCTTCCCTGCCGGTGCCATGAGTAAGACAACGCTGCGCCACGGACTCCAGGACCGTAAGTGGCAACAATCAGTGCTGCAGATTATCCATCGCGCCAAAGTGCCGGTTATCCCCGTCTTTTTCCATGGAGGTAACAGCTGGTGGTGCAACTTCCTTGGTCATGTCTGTTGGCCAGCACGTTCGTTGCGACTCCCCGCCGAGGTATTCCGGAAAGTTGGGAAAGAATTGCATATAAGCGTTGGCGAACCGATATCGCCGGAAGAACAGGCCCTGCATTCAGCGTCGCCCGAACAACTTGGCGAATATTTAAGAAAAAAGACTTACGAACTGTCAAAACTGAAATAAAATTTCTGATGTCAAATAAAAGCAATACGAAAAGAGCATATCTCGAATCATTGAAATCTCTTGACACCGAAGAAGGCATAGACCTTGTGTTCTATCGTCCCATAGGCTATGCATGGGCATGTCTTGCCAAGCGTCTCGGCGTGACGCCCAACGCCATCACCATTGCATCTATTTTCATTGGTATCGGAGCAGGCATCGCCTTTTACTTCCCTCAGATGTGGATTAACGTCATCGGTATGCTTCTGCTTATCTGGGCAAACTCCTTCGACAGTGCCGACGGACAGCTTGCAAGAATGACAAAACAATACTCACGGCTCGGGCGAATACTCGACGGTCTCAGCGGTGACTTTTGGTTCGCTGCCATCTACATTGCTATCTGTCTCCGTGAGAACATGACATCTCAATTCTTCAGCGCCCACCATTGGGCGATATGGACGATTGCCGTAGCTGCAGGCATCTGCCACGCCAAACAGGCGGCTATGGCTGACTACTACCGCCAGTTCCATCTCTATTTCCTTAAAGGTGAGGCGGGCAGTGAACTTGAAACCGCTTCGGAACTAAAAAAGCGTCTGGCACAGCTTTCATGGTCAAAAGATTTCTGGAAGAAACTCACCTTGACTGTCTATACCAATTACACCGTGCAACAGGAAGCTACAGCTCCCGCCATGCAGAAACTGCGTGCCGCTCTGAACCGCCGTTTCCCTGACGGGGTTATTCCGCAGTCTTTCCGCGAAGACTTCCGTGCCGCATCATTGCCGTTGATGAAATACACCAATATACTGTCTTTCAACTGGCGATGCATAGCCTTGTTTGTTTCATTGTTTCTTCAGATGCCATGGCTATACTTTGCATTCGAACTTATAGTGCTTAACGCCCTACTGATTTATATGGTGCTACGACATGAATCCATATGCCGACGTTTCACCAAAGCACTCAACGAAGATAAGTACTAAATAGACGCTCTACACCATTAACACCCGTTAACCTCACATTGGCGTAAATGAGCACAAATTTCGCATATTTAACTTATTTGACTCAATTTTAGAATATTTTTACAACTATTCACTATCTTTATACTATATTCTTTTTTGCAGTTGTAAAACTATTTGTACTTTTACACGCTGTTTAAGCGTTTTCTATGTCTTTGACACAGTAAAACAATTACCTCGAACATAAAATCTTAAAATAACCTCAATCAAAACTAATTTGACAATGAGCAAATGTAACGTTAAACCCGCAGAGGGTAAGCTCGGTGTGATGGTCGTCGGTCTCGGCGCAGTCACTACTACTTTTATGACCGGCGTACTCATGGCGCGCAAAGGTCTTGCCAAGCCCGTCGGTTCTATGACTCAATACGACAAAATCCGCGTCAGCGACGGTAAAGAGACAAAATATCTCAAATACGACGAGATAGTTCCCATCGCAGACCTCAACGACATCGTTTTCGCAGCATGGGACGTTTATCCCGCCAATGCTTACGAATCGGCTATCAACGCTGAAGTCCTCAAAGAAAAAGACATCAACCCCGTCAAAGAAGAACTCGAAGCCATCAAGCCCCTCAAGGCTGCTTTCGACCACAACTACGCAAAACGTCTCGACGGCGACAACGTAATGGTCGGCAAGACTCGTTGGGAAATGGTTGAACAGCTCCGCGAAGACATCCGCAACTTCAAGAAGGAATATAACCTCGACCGTGTGGTTGTTCTCTGGGCTGCTTCTACTGAAGTTTATGTTCCCGTTGACGAAAAATGCCACTACACGCTCGAAGCTCTCGAAGCAGCTATGAAGGCTGACGACAAGGAACACATCGCTCCTTCTATGTGCTATGCTTATGCTGCTCTTGCTGAAGGCGCTCCCTTCATCATGGGTGCCCCCAACACAACTGTCGACATCCCCGCAATGTGGGAACTTGCTGAAAAAACAGGCATGCCCATCGCAGGTAAGGACTTCAAGACCGGTCAGACCCTCGTTAAATCTGGTTTCGCGCCCATCATCGGCACACGCTGCCTCGGTCTCTCAGGCTGGTTCTCAACCAACATCCTCGGCAACCGCGACGGTCTCGTTCTTGACGAACCCGCTAACTTCCGCACCAAAGAAGTCAGCAAGCTGTCTACTCTCGAGTCAATTCTCGTGCCCGAAGAACAGCCCGACCTCTACACTGACTACTTCCACAAAGTACGTATCAACTACTATCCCCCGCGCAACGACAACAAGGAAGGCTGGGACAACATCGACATCTTCGGCTGGATGGGCTATCCCATGCAGATCAAGATCAACTTCCTCTGCCGCGACTCAATCCTCGCCGCTCCCCTCTGCCTCGACCTCGTGCTCCTGAGCGATCTCGCCGCACGCGCCGGCCGTCATGGCATCCAGCGCTTCCTCAGCTTCTTCCTCAAGAGCCCGATGCACGACTACACCAAGAATGAGGTACCCGTCAACCACCTCTTCCAGCAGTATGTCATGCTCAAGAACGCCATCCGCGAAATGGGCGGCTACGAAGCTGACGAAAAAATCGATTAATAAGACGCCACGCCCGCTTCGGGCAGTGCGCGCCTTCACCTCATAACCCATTCATCAAGCCAAAGGGCTGTGTCAAACTCCGACACAGCCCTTTATTCGTCCAAGAACCCGTCTTCCGAAAGTTCATCGTTTTTGTCACACCTTCTTGTTTTGCCGAAAAGAATTTTTTGCTTTGCTCGTGGATTTGGAGTAAATTTGCACTAAAGAGAACCATAGGGAAATGAACACTGATATCAAGAAATCGACACGCTGGTTGCGCCGCTATTTCTCGCTGATTACCATCGGCGTGATGGCTGCTGTGGTATATATGATTTTTTTCAGTGAAACATCCGTCCTTCATAAAATCGAATATCAGCGGATAATCGACAGCCTGAGATATGAAGTTCAGGTTAACCGCGACTCTATGCTATATTATAAGGAACTGAACTCACGTCTTTCGACCGACCCGGAGATAATGGAACAGGTCGTGCGCGAACGCCACAACATGAAGCGCCCCGATGAAGACGTATTCATCTTCACCCGCGAATAAAAACGTAAAAATACACTCTGATGAAAGAGAAAACACTATACTTAATATCAACAGCCGGCTTCCTGATGATTGCAGTAGCCATGTTGATTCCACTGATTAAAGGTCCGGCAGAAGCCGGCGAATGGTTCAAATATCTTTATGCCGCCGGGGCTGTGATTATGTTCATCTGCTCTTTGCTTTCTCCCTACCGCGGCAAAGACATGAAGCTCAAGCGTCTGTTCCGCATTCAGAGCTGGGGAGCGATAATGTTCTGCGCGGGAGCTTTCTTTCTCTTCTGGGAGGGTGGCAATCTGCGCGACTGGATTGCGTTCACTCTGGCAGGAGCGATTATCAGAGCCTACTCCAATTTTGCAATCGTTGCACGTCAGCGTAAATTAGCCGAAGGCGACAATCACTAAACATAATGGCAAAAAAAATTGTCGAGACACCGCTGATGAAGCAATACGCCGAGATGAAACAGAAACATCCCGACGCGATACTGCTTTTCCGTGTAGGCGACTTCTATGAAACTTTTTCCGACGACGCAATCGCCGCGTCTGACATCCTCGGCATCACTCTGACACGGCGTGCCAACGGCTCTGCACAGTATGTCGAACTTGCCGGATTTCCACATCACGCTCTTGACACCTATCTGCCCAAACTTGTCCGGGCGGGCAAACGCGTCGCCATTTGCGAGCAGCTTGAAGACCCGAAGCTGACAAAAAAACTGGTCAAGCGCGGCATCATCGAGCTTGTAACTCCAGGTGTGGCGATGAACGACAACGTCCTCTCCCACCGCGAGAATAACTTCCTCGCCGCAGTCCATTTCAACAAATCATCAGTCGGAATAGCATTTCTCGACATCAGCACCGGTGAGTTTCTCACCGCTGAAGGTCCTGCCGATTACATCGACAAGATACTCGGCAACATGGAGCCTAAGGAACTTCTCGTTCAACGCGGCTATCGCCAGCAGGCTGAAGAAACTTTCTCGTCGAAAACCATTACCTTCGAGCTCGAGGATTGGGTGTTTACCTCAGATGCAGCCAACGAGCGCCTGCGTAAGCAATTTGAAACAGCGTCATTAAAAGGTTTTGGTATCGACCGCATGCACGACGCCATAATAGCAGCCGGAGCAATTCTTCACTACCTCGACCTCACTCAGCATCGCCGGACATCTCACATCACCTCGATTTCACGCATCGAAGAAAGTGCCTACGTCCGTCTCGACCGTTTTACGGTGCGAAATCTCGAACTCATCGAACCGCTTGACGAAGGCGGGAAAAGCCTGTTGAGCGTCCTTGACCGCACTGTCAGCCCTATGGGGGGTAGAATGTTACGCCGATGGATCCTCTTCCCGCTCAAAGACCCCAAAGCCATAAATAACAGACTTGACGTTGTTGAATATTTCTTCCGTGACCCGGATCGACGCGACGAACTGCGGGAACATCTCGAACAGGTCGGCGACCTCGAACGTCTCGTCTCTAAAGTGGCGACCGAACGTATCTCTCCTCGCGAGATGCTTCAGCTCCGCAACGCTTTGCGCGCCATTGAGCCAATCCGTGAGCTGTGTCTGTCTTCCGAACAGCCCGCTCTTAAGTCAATCGGCGAACAACTCAATCCATGCGCGACCATACGCGAACGCATAAGCCGCGAGATTCGCGAGGATGCTCCGATTGCCGTCAACCGCGGCGAAGTCATCGCCGACGGCGTTAACTCCGAACTCGACGACCTCCGCCACATCGCTTATCAGGGTAAAGACTATCTTCTGAACATACAGCAGCGCGAGATTGCCGCCACCGGCATATCGTCGCTCAAAATCGGCTACAACAACGTTTTCGGCTACTATATCGAAGTCACAAACACTCATCGCGACAAAGTGCCGTCGGAGTGGATACGCAAACAGACGCTTGTCAACGCCGAACGCTACATCACGCAGGAACTCAAGGAGTATGAGGAAAAAATCCTCGGTGCGCAGGAAAAGATAGAGACTATTCAAGCACGGCTCTATTCCGAACTTATAGCTGCTGTCGCTCAATATATACCTGCGCTAAAGGTCAATGCTTCGATGCTTGCCCGTCTTGACGTGCTCCTGTCGTTTACCCGCGTCGCAGCTGAAAACCGCTACGCACGTCCGACCGTCGACGACTCGCTGACGATTGAACTCGTCGAAGCACGTCATCCTGTCATTGAGCGTGAACTCCCTCCCGGCGAACCGTATATCGCCAACTCAGTCAGTCTCGACAACGAAACGACGCAGATAATGATGATTACAGGTCCGAATATGTCAGGTAAATCTGCATTGCTCCGTCAGACAGCCCTTAATGTCATCATGGCTCAGATTGGTTGCTTTGTGGCTGCCGACAGCGCGCGCATCGGCACAGTCGACAAAATCTTCACCCGCGTCGGTGCAAGCGACAACATCTCGCTCGGTGAGTCGACTTTCATGGTCGAGATGAACGAAGCGGCATCCATCCTCAATAACATGAGTCGCCGCTCTTTGATTCTTTTCGACGAACTTGGCAGAGGCACGTCGACCTACGACGGCATCTCTATCGCATGGGCGATAGTCGAGCATATACACCAGACTCCGGGTCTACACCCCAAGACTCTTTTCGCGACCCATTACCACGAACTTAACGAGATGGAACGCTCGTTTGACCGAATTGTCAATTATAACGTATCGGTAAAGGAAATCGACGGAAAAGTTGTCTTTCTCCGTAAACTCGCACGAGGCGGCAGCGAACACAGTTTCGGTATCCATGTCGCCAAACTCGCCGGCATGCCCCAATCGATTGTGCGCCGCGCCAACGAAGTCCTTCACCACCTCGAATCAACCCAGCAGCGCGAAGACATCGGACATGACCTCAGCAACATGGCAGAGAGCTGCGGTGGCATGCAGCTGTCATTCTTCCAGCTCGACGACCCCGTTTTATCTCAGGTGCGCGACGAAATCATCGGCACAGACATCGACAACCTCACACCTCTTCAGGCATTAACCAAACTCAATGATATACGCCGGATTCTTCTCGGCAAAAGCTGACAATCATGAACGTAGAACTTACAACCGTCGTCACCCCCGACGACCTCTCGCTTCTTCACAAACTTTATGACGAATCTTTCCCTGCTGAGGAACGCCGCGAATGGTCACTTATCGAGTCACCAGCGACAGCCGGTTGTCCGGCTTTGTTCGCTATAATAGCCGATGGTCATCTCGTCGGAATGCTGACTCTCTGGACCTTCGAGCACTTCTCATACGTCGAGCATTTCGTCATAGCCCCTAACTTCCGCGGCAAAGGCGTCGGCTCGGAAGCCATGCGCCAACTGATTGAAAAAATAGGCAATCGTCCTCTCGTCGTAGAAATAGAACCGGCGGTCGACGGTCGTCCCGAAACCATCAGACGACGTGACTTCTATTCTAAGCTCGGCTTTTCTACAATCTCGACCGACTACATTCAACCGCCCTACTCCCCTTCGCTGCCCTCAGTGCCGATGCATCTGATGGCAACCACAATCCTCCCCTCACAATCCACCGCCGCCACCCTCCACTACAAAGTCTACGGCTACTTTGAATAGCCCCCTGCATATTGCCGTCTAATAAAATTTATGCTATTTTTGTAATAAAATATAATCATAAGAAATTACGATTCAGAGTAAATTACTGAAAATTAAATAAAAAAATCAGAGCTTCTATGCTCTTATTCTCTTAACCGAAAACCGCCAATTTTTAGAAAACGAGAATAAGCAGAAGTAGGAGTTCAGTCCGTGTAGATGGGCTGAATTACTTATACTTGCTTGTTTTCAAGGTGCTTGGCGGTACCTCGGTTAAGAGCAGTAAAAGTGGTTCAGCTCATTGTATGATACACATCGGTCAGCTCATAAAAGAGGAATTGGAACGTCAGGAACGAACTCCGGCGTGGCTCGCTCGCAAAATAAACTGCGAACGACCAAACGTGTATTATATCTTTTCGCAACCTTCGATAAACACCCAGCAGCTCCTGTTAATCTCCATTGCGCTAAAACGCGATTTCTTCGCCGTTTATTCAGTCTTTATATCAGAAAGTCAACTTCCGTAAAATTATTTTACGCTTCAGTAAATTTCATTTACGCCCAATCAGCCATCCGCTATCAACCAAGCCTTTATCTTTGCAGCTAAATAACTGATTTTTTAATCCTATTTTATTATGAAAAAATTTCTATTTAGCGTTGCCTTAGTTATGGGCATAAGTTATGCGCCGACATTTACGGCTGATGCACATTCAATTTCGACAGAAGTCAATGCCGAAACAACCAGAAACACAGTTACATTGGTGAAGCGGTTTGGCTCTGGCTCCGCAACAACAAAGCTATTAAACATTCCTTATAAGATTGAAGACGGGAATGTCTACATCTACCATGGGGATGAATGGCATTTAGCCAGAGAAAGCAATATGAGCGGATACTCTTACATGGTCGATCTCGGTGGTCGTTCACGTAATAACGTATGGTATTTTAACCTTTAATACCTAAACAAATGAAACGAATCATCTTTATACTGGTTTGTGCTGTAGTATTTCTAATGTCAAATACAATAAACGCCGACGAAATTTGTCGAATCAAAGGCACGAATGACACAGTTGAAGTCTTCAGTAAGAACTACGACTCCGGTCTGAATACACTTACTATAACTTTTAGCAATGATGGTCAAAGTGCGGCAAATCTTACCGTCTCGGTAAAAGTTACATATAAACTGGAGAATAGTACTATCAGAATTTCAAAGACATATTCAGATAAGCATTTCGCTAATGCTAACGGTTCTTCTGTTCTTAAGATGCGTATTCCTAATTCAATTAATGAAAACAATCGGACCTACACTTTAGAAGATTTTGAAATAGTCAGTCTGGAAGGAAACAAATGTGGCACAAACTAATTTTTAATCCTAAATATCAATCTCATGAAACGAATTACATTTAACCCTCATCTATTTACATTCTCAGTGGCTCTTTTCATAGCCGTTACAGGAATGCTGATTATTTCATCTTGCGGTGGAACAACAAGCGTAACCCATGATGAAGCATATCAGGCAGGTTATACCATCGGTAGATTATTAAACGGAGATTAATAACGGTTTTTAATGTCAGTATGCATCATTTTTCAATGGTGCATACTTTTTTATGTTTATATGAAAAGGTTATTCATTTTATTACTACCAATATTATTTTTCGCATGTAAAGGCAAAGAAACAAAAGAGGAAATTATCAATCGGTACGACTCACTTCAAATCCATGATTCCATTACGTCAGAGAATGCAGACAGTGTGCTGACTTTGCTTGAATCCATACTTACTGATGCTTGTGAACGCGCCGAAAAATTAATAAAACATGGTATCAGTTGTAACGCGGTAAGAGATTCATTGCGCCAGGACAGCGTTTATGTTTCTATTGCAAGAAAGGCATCTCATCTTGACAGTCTCTTGCTTGATTATATGGAAAATTCAAAAGATGGGATTCTTATGCGAATGAAATATGAAGATGTCATAAAACGAAACATACGAAGAGCCAGAAAGGCTGGTCTCAACTAATCAGCAACTATAGAAAAATAACATTTGGTCCATCCATTATATCCTCGACTGTTTCATTATTAAAAAACTATGGTTAAATTTGCTATTGACTAATAATTGAAAATCGAAACTAACCATAGGATATATGCTTAATTCAGCTCTTGGACTGCTTATGCTTGTCGGCTCTTACGGGACTCCTGCCGACACAACATTTCATGTTTATCAATTTGATTGCGAGAACGGCACTGCCGAACCTGTTCAAGTTCTGAGCGGCTTATCAAATCCGTCATATCTGACAGTGACTGACAACGGAGAGACCGTCATAACCGTCAACGAAAATCCCGATATAACGGCGGGCGTCACAATGCTGAAGAAAGAC
>CAMWNF010000006.1 GCA_947175535.1 uncultured Bacteroidales bacterium | reverse complement strand
ATTTGCAATAACCGCACTGCATAACATGGCAGCCATGAGTATTTTTTTCATATATGTCATTATTTAAGAGTTTTAATTATTCTTGCCGGATTTCCTGCCGCAACTACATCAGAAGGGATATCACGGGTGACAACCGCACCAGCTCCAATCACCACATTATCCCCGATAGTCACTCCGGGGCATATAGTCACACTTCCTCCAATCCATACATTATCACCGATGGTTACAGATTCCGCCCATTCAACCCAAGTATTACGTTCATCGGCATCAAGTGGATGACACGCTGTATATATGCTTACATTGGGACCAATAAAAACATGATTGCCAATTTTTACTGGTGCTTCATCTAAAATTGTGAGATTAAAGTTAGCAAAAAAATCTTCACCGATATGGATATTACAACCATAGTCACACCTGAATGGTGTATTAAAGCGGAAATTCTCACCGCATGAACCAAGTAGAGACCTAATTATACTGCGCGATTCAACTTTATCTTCAGGCGAAAGATTGTTTAGACGCCATAATTTTATACGGGTACTGGCTAAAACATCTAATAGATGGTTGTCGCAAGCATTATAGATTTCTCCGGAAATCATTTTTTGCCATTCAGCTGATATATCCGACATGAGTTAAATATGTAGATGAATACTTTTCCTCGCTAATTTAAGAATATTTTCCGAAATACGCGACACGAGCCACCACCAACTTTTGACTTATCCAATAATATTATTTTTGTGAATCGGCGGAAATGCTGTAACTTTGCAGTGAAGTTAAATGCCGTTCCAACGCCAATCAACATTCACATAATATGCAAGAGAAAATCATAATTCTTGATTTCGGTTCGCAGACCACACAGCTTATCGGTCGACGCGTTCGCGAACTCAGCACTTATTGCGAAATCATTCCCTACAACAAATTTCCCTACGAAGACAAAAACGTAATCGGTGTTATTTTGTCCGGAAGTCCGTTCTCGGTCTACGATGAAAAAGCATTCAAAACCGAACTTGACCGTCTCCGTACCCATTATCCAGTGCTCGGCATCTGCTATGGCGCACAGCTTATGGCATACGAAGCAGGAGGAGCTGTCGAACCTGCTCCTTCCCGCGAATATGGTCGAGCTATACTTACAAAAGTAAATGAAGCAGACCCGCTGCTAAAAAATATCGAAGTCGGTTCTCAGGTTTGGATGAGTCACGGCGACACAATCACCCGGCTACCTGAAGGATTCAATATTATCGCTTCAACCAAAGAAGTTGCTATCGCAGCTTACCATGTCGAAGGCGAAAAGACTTGGGGCGTACAGTTCCATCCTGAAGTATTCCATTCGACCTGTGGCACTCAGCTTCTTAAAAACTTTGTTGTCGATATCTGCGGTGGCTCTCAGAGCTGGAGTGCGGAATCATTTATAGAATCGACAGTTGCCGCTCTTCGCGAACAGCTCGGAGATGATAAAGTCGTACTCGGACTTAGTGGCGGTGTGGACTCGTCTGTAGCTGCAGTGCTTCTCAACCGTGCAATCGGCAAGAATCTGACATGTATATTCGTCGACCACGGCATGCTGCGCAAGAATGAGTTCCGCAACGTATTGCATGACTATGAATGTCTCGGACTGAATGTTATCGGTGTCGACGCATCTGCCCGTTTCTTCAAAGAGCTTGAAGGAGTAACAGACCCTGAGCGCAAGCGTAAGATAATCGGAAAAGGCTTCATCGACGTGTTCGACGAAGAGGCGCACAAAATCAAAGACGTTAAATGGCTTGCACAAGGCACAATCTATCCCGATTGCATCGAATCTCTCTCTATAACCGGAACGGTCATAAAGAGTCATCACAACGTCGGCGGTCTGCCCGAAAAGATGAACCTGAAACTCTGCGAACCTCTCCGTCTCCTTTTCAAAGACGAGGTGCGCGCCGTGGGTCGTTCGTTAGGCATGCCCGAACACCTTATTAAACGTCATCCTTTCCCAGGGCCTGGTCTTGCAGTCAGAATACTCGGCGATATCACCCCCGAAAAGGTAAGTGTTCTTCAAGAAGCAGACGATATTTTCATTCAGGGTCTCCGCGACTGGAATCTTTATGATAAAGTATGGCAAGCAGGTGTTATTCTGCTTCCGGTTCAAAGTGTAGGCGTTATGGGTGATGAACGCACCTACGAACGCGCCGTCGCTCTTCGTGCTGTAACTTCAACAGATGCAATGACCGCAGACTGGGCACACCTACCCTACGAATTCCTTGCAAAAGTGTCAAACGACATCATCAATCAGGTTCGTGGAGTCAACCGCGTATGCTACGACATCTCCTCCAAACCACCATCCACAATCGAGTGGGAATAATAGAGGCTCATTCAGACCCCTCTGAACTATAGTCGATTACACCACTTCGGAACAATCCACACGGATTGATACCAACCACTTACAAGCAATCCACGGTTAACTCGCTGAGTTTTCCGTGGATTGTCTATTTTGCCAGTTTTGAGAGAATCGCCCCCGCTATTCATCCCCGATGAGAGAAAATGACCCCGATGGGATTGTCAGATAGATTTGCCATGAAGTTTTCTCCAATTATCCAACCACTTGAAAAATTGTTTTCCGATGGGGTTGTCTGGCTCTGACTGATACTTCTTGGAGAAGTAGGGAATTTTTGAAGTAGTCAATGCTTGTAACCGTTGGTAAGTGTACTCCTTTGCTTTCTCACTTGGAACGTTAATTAACAGCCAGTCCACTTCCTTGGATATTCTTTCATAATCAAGCCATGATGTAACGTTCTTTAGTCGTTCCATGAGTTCATCTTCATTTTGTTTGTACTCTGCCATAGTTGGTGAGCGGAATTCTCTCGGATGAGTAGAAACTCTCTCATGCGCCCCTGCAGAGAGTATATTAACTGTATTCTCTTCATTTGCTGCATTATCTATATTGTCCTCAATTTCGGGGAGAGACTGTTGTGAATGAGGAGTTGCTTTAGCTGATTTGTCAAGATAAGACGGCTTCCATCCAGTTGTCCTATACTGGTCGGTCATTATGGCATAGTCGGGGTTCTTAATGCAATCTTCGATGCTATACTTCTCCCATTGGAGCATTGCCGTTTCATTCACCTTAAAGTGATTAGGCGATTGACTCTTTGATTTTCCATCTATCCGAACATCAATAACACCTAATCGATAAAGTGTGCTGATTGTGGCTCTAACTAAGTTCTCACTTAGACGGCTTTGAGCTTGGAGGTCTGCATTACTGCGGAAAAACCAACCATCCTCATCTGCGTAATATGATGATAATTGCAGGAGCGTAAAGAGCATACTCCTACAATTTACATCCATACACGCGGTCAAGTTCACGGGCATAGCCGTAAACTGATATTTGTGTTCGTTCTTCTTCATACGACTGTCTTGTTACCAGTGAAAAATTCCTGATTCCTTTCCGCATATTCTTCTTTTTCAATTTTGATATATTTCAAGAAGTTTTCTTCTGTGGTGTGACCTGTCATGCTCATAATTGCGAGTGTTTGCATACCCTTGCGATAAAGGTTAGTCGCGAAACTTCGTCGAGCAGTATGGAAACCTATACATTGGTACTTCAAATATTTCTTTGATACCCTATCACCACAAACCGTTTGAGATTGCTGAACTATATCATTAAGACCTGCGAGCCGTCCCAGTTCTTTGAGGTGTGCATTACTTTTGCTTTTATCCACCAGTTTGGGGAACTTCCCATTGTATTTTGCATATAATGCCTTCACATAAGGATGGAGGGGAATTGTAACCATCGCTTTTGTTTTTTGGGTTTGGATGGTGAGAATGTTCTTTGGAAAGTCAAATATTGCCTCGTTAATACGATTCAAGTCCGCACGTCTCAGCCCAGTCCAACAGCCAATTATGAACAAATCACGCGATACTTCCATTGTTGATTTCGAGTCAATAAGACCATCTTCCATCAACTGAGAAATGTCAAGATTATATAAAGCCGTTATCTCATCTTCTGTAAGGGAAATTTTCTTCTCCGTTTCTTCCTTGGTTGGTAGGTCTTTATAACAAGTCGTTGTAAGCAATCCTTCTTTTGTTGCTGCATTTAACCACAATTTCAATATTGAAAAAGTAGCACACACCGAGTTGAGGCTATAACCACGACCAGGGCGAGCTATATGATATGCCCAGTTAGTGAAGCGGTCATTAAATTTCTCATTGAACATCTCGAAACTATCAGGTGTACGAGTATCTCTCATAAAAGTCTCAAGCCGTTTAAGAATTACTCTATGATGTCCCTGCGTCTTAACGCTGATATTTCGCTTTGTACCCTTACATATCATCGTAGGTATTCTTTCAATGTACTCTTGAAAGAACTGCGTAGGGGTGCGCTGAGACTTGGCTTCCACCTCATCCACCTTTCTTTTAGCTGATTTTACAGCATTGTCGAAAGCAGGGGTAAAGTCTATGTCTGACATTTTAATTGAGCCAAATAGACAAAAGTTACCTACTTGGGAACATCGTTTTTCTATCTCATCGAGTTGCTTGTTGATTTTGTGCAATTCGCGTTTTTCGCGGACTGTAGAACCTCCTTCCTCATTGCATCGTTGCTTTGACTTATCCCATAGATGGGTCGGGATAGAGACTCCTATGGATTTTTTAGTCTGCTGCCCTTTATCACGAATTATCGCCATTATTAATGACTTTTCGCGATTTGGATATTGCAAGTTAAAACGTATCTTCATACAGCTTTCTTTTCTTTGTTGATTAAATCGGCTACCTTGCGGATTGTAGTCACGCTGGTGCCAGTTATTTTTGAAATATTTCGGAGGCTGTAGCCTCGTTTTAAGAGTCGTAACTCCTCGGCATACTCCTCTTTATAGGCTTCAATGGGCTTGTTATAGCCGTCCTTGCGTCCAACCTTTCCACCGTTAGCACGGTAATTGGAATATCCACTCTGCATACGGCTTCGGATAAGACCGCGTTCCATCGCGTTGAACTGAGCAAGAATACCAAGAACCAAGGTGGCAATCGGATTGACTTTCCCATCGGGAAGCATGGTTTCAAGCCCATTTTGGAGGATGAAGACAGATATTCCGCGCTCGGTAAAGGTCTCTATGAGTTTGAGGAAGTCAACAGCTCTACGGCTCAGACGGCTACACTCGTAGATGAGTATTTTATCAATCTTATGCTTACTGGTGTAGTCAAGAAGTTCTGTCATGGCTTGACGCTCTTCGACCTTCTTAGCTCCACTTATCTTCTCGGAGAACTCTTTAACGACTTCGTAACCTTGGCGAGTAGCATACTCACGTAGGTCATGTAATTGGCGGTCATAGTCTTGACTACTTGTGGAAACACGAGCGTAAATAACAGCTTTGGTCTTCTCCATCTAAATGATTATTAAGCGGTGAAAACATACTCGTTCTTTACTCGCTCCTCGTAATCGTCAGTGCGTTCAACAAGACTGTCAAAGACATTCACCAGTTCATCGAAGTACACATCTTCAACGACCTTGCCAGTCTTTTTGAGAACAACTGTGAAAGTGTCAAGTCCCTCATCGTAGATGACCTCGACCCAGCCCTTGTATTTGTAGCCTTGCACTTTGAAGGCGAGGCCATGGTCTTCGGGGAGGCGTGTCGGAGAGTTGAAGCCCCAAGACAACATTACCATGAGTTGCGAGCGGAGGATTTGAAGAATGTATTCAGCCATATTTTTGATATTATCGGTTAAGAATCACACTGCAAAATTACAGCTAAAGTTAAGTGAATCCAAATTATCACAGCTAACTAAAGTTAATTCAGTCTTGCAAAATTGATATTCCAAGTTAATTGCGCTATCTTTGCAGTGTAAATTCAACTTATATGGATAAATCACTCTCTAATCGAGTCAAAGAACTCTGCTCAAAGCATGGTATTACCCTCAAACAACTGGCTGAGACCATGGGGATAAAACCCGAAAGCCTAAGTCGTGCCCTCGGTGGCAATCCTCATCTCTCTACCATGAAGAATATCGCCAATGCCCTTGGAGTAGGAGTAGCCGAGTTATTAACTGGTGGGCGGTCGTATGAACCGCTGACCTCGGAATTTACAGCTATGGTAGTTGAGGAAGGGAAAACTTATCTGTTTCATAGTAAGTCGGAATTGAAGG
The DNA here is from genome assembly GCA_947175535.1 of uncultured Bacteroidales bacterium. Lineage (GTDB taxonomy): Bacteria > Bacteroidota > Bacteroidia > Bacteroidales > Muribaculaceae > CAG-873. The sequence goes on along the minus strand of CAMWNF010000006.1, from coordinate 46,530 downwards.
ATTGGATAAATCAATGAATAGTTTCGTTGATATAGTCGAGAGCATCCTCGGTAAAGTATGCTTCACCGAAATAGGGGAATAAATCCTCAATCATATAATTGGAAAGAACGTTTACATCCTCATGCTGCAATTCGTAGATGATACCCTCTTTGCTCTTTCTTTGAATCCAGTGAAATGAGGACACGAGATTTGAGTCGATGAGTGGATTAGGGTCTCCATGCTTCCATCTGCGAAGAGCTAAGGAGAGCCTGCGATAATCAGCCACAACTCTCTCACATTCATCTAAGAGTCGACAAACCTCATCGGCAGTGATATTAGCAGCAAACCATAAACCGCTGATAGCATACTCTCTTTCCTCATCATCAAGATTATCGAAATCGTCGAGGTCGATGTCCTTAAGCGGGCAGACTGCATCCTCTATCTCATCCGCAGCGAAAGCGAGGAAGTCTGCGAGGTCGGTTTGAGATTCTTCATTGATGAAGAAATTGGAGCATTCGGGGATGTTTGATTTGTTCTTTGTCATTTCTCTTTTGCATTGTGTCAATCCTCGCTTTCGGACTATCCGAGGCGATTTGACACTGCAAAATTAGCACCATCATCCCCGATTTATCGGTTGTCAATAAAAAACAGGCCGACATAGTTGACACTATATCAGCCTTTTATAACTTATATTTTTGGAACGATTCGGGAACGAGGTCAGAATTTACTGATGAAGTTCTTCCACGGCTCTATAATTTGCTCTTGGAATGCACGTTGAGGCTTTGATAATGTTTCAAGAACTTCGGGAGACGGCATCAGCACCCTTCTCTTATAAGTGGTTTGTGGCACACGAAAATAATTGCATAGGATTCTCATCCCCTCAGAAAAGCCCACATTAAGCCCTTTGGTAGCAGGGTAATCACATAAAAACTTAGCAATGATTACAGCTCTTCTATAATTGTCTTCCTCGGCACGGATTCCCCATTTTTCATTTAGTTTGATTAAATCCTTGCGAAACACATCAACTGCCTCTTTTGACTGTTCCGAGAGCAGTCGAGATAGTTCCTGGTCTTTCTTACTCCATGCGGTTTCAATTCTACCATTCTTCTGACTTTTCGTTCTCGTTGAAGTATTCCATATCGAGAGGATTCTATCAACTATATTCTTTAACGGAGCGAAAGGCAGACGCTTAAATTCCTTTTTAACTCTTGCTTTACTATACTGGTCGCAGATTGAGTAAAGGTAATATAAAGCCAATCTTATATCCTCATCAGTAGCACACTCATCTATAAAAGATACCCTCCCATCTTTAAGAAGAGACAGAACAGCATCGGAAAGAATTTCACTCTCATAGAAGGTGTTCTCAATTTCTGCAATGGTCTCCCATTCCGCTATTTTCTCATCACCATCATACACCAAAGTATTTAGCTCCCGCTTCTTGTCCTCCAAAATCCGTCGATAAGATGTTTCCTCATCATGTTCATCTTCGCTCATAAAGATATAATCAGTTATCAGCTCACCATAAATGGGGCAGATATATCGCAATCTCACCGTGTAGCGAAGTTGAGGATGGGGGTATGTATCAAGAGTTGTAGGCATTATCGGGGATTTTAACCTGCAAAGTTAATCATATTTCTACAAATTATCAGGATGTTATACTGGGAATCTTAGAATTTTTTCGTAAATTTGCAGTGTTATTGCTGTATTAGGCTTTAACGAGACATATAGGAAAGTGTTTAGGCTTTTCTTGACGATGCAAAATCACCACCTTTGCCAATCGGAGTCAGGAACTGCGTAACGCTCTCCCCATGGTTGCATATTACGACTTCCAGTCGATAATATACGCTGTGGGTGAGTTGCATCGCGTATAATATCGACTCCGTGGCTTGTGGTGAGCCTGCATCGTAGATAAAATGCCGATTGCAGCTCACTCTTTTTTATGTGCCTTCCAAGAGTAACAATTAAAATCGCCCTATCGAGCCGCTATGGGCATTAAAAAGTAATATGGCTCTTACTAAATGTCCCGAGTGCGGTCAACAAGTTTCTGACCGAGCAAAAAAATGTCCTCATTGCGGAGTTGACATAAATGTGACGCAATCTACTACTCGAAAAAAAGCGAGTAGAAAAAAAGGATTGGTATTATACATTTGCGCCGTAGTAGTCTTTACTTTTTTAGGGATTTTGTTCATGTTTTATAAGGAGACTTCGACAGGGGTAGTTGAGGATAATAAAGTTGTTGAAGATACAGATACTTCCGTAATCTCCCAAGATTTTGCTCCGATTGATGTTCTTTCGTTCTGTTTCTTTGATGCAGAAGTGGAAGTTATGGATATTAAAAAGGTAAGTCAGCTAATTCGGTCATTGGAAGAACTTAAATTCCAAAAGACCTCTGAAACTGAATCCGAGATTGATTTTGCCACTGATGACTCATATACTGATTTCCGCAAAATAAAAAATTATACCTATGAAAGAGGAGACGGTCAAAATTATATAAAAGTCAAAATTGAAGGCATTGATGACGAATATGACATTGTTAGGAACGGTAATATTGAAATTGTCTTTTCCGACAAAAAATTAGCGAACACATTCTTATCAGATGCAGAAAACAATCACTTTACCAAAGTTTCATCAAATTCTTACCAGGGACCTAAATATGATGAGATTTACTGGACTGGTACAGATTTAGAAGTCGATGGAAATACCATCGTTCTCAAAAAACGTTATCACGGGGATTGATTATGGCTTTGATTACTTGTAAAGAGTGCGGAGGCACGATGTCTGACCGTGCTGCGGAATGTCCTCATTGCGGATGCCCGATTGAATTTCAGAAAGAGGAAATATCCGAGCCTCAGAATGAGCAACCACAACCGACTAATCCTCGAAAAATCCATAAACAATTATTGATTACTCTCGTAGTGGTTGGAACATTAGCTATCATTACTGGTTCTTTCCTCCTTTTCGGTAATAATTCTTTCGGAAAACCAACTCTGGCAATTACCCCCGAATTCACTAAAGCACTTGAACGTTACGACCAAATAGATGCTTTTTCCGAGGGGCTTGCTGCCGTGAGACGTAATGGAAAATGGGGGTATATCAATCTCAAAGGAGAAGAAGTAATTCCCTGCCAATTTTCCGATGCTTTCCCTCCTGGTCAATTTTCAGAGGGGTTAGCTTGTGTGGTTGATGACCGAGACGAAGAAGATAAAAAGCTATGGAATCAGCGCGTCGGTTTCATCAATAAAAAGGGTGAATGGATATTGACGGGAGATTACTTTACGGAAAATCCAAATATGGGGTCAGTATGGGAGGAAGAAAGTCATAAATTACCATCCTTCAAAGATGGCAAGTGTGCAGTCTGGAGCAATGGAACACAGGAAGCATTTGACGATATCGAAATAAAATTAGTTGATGCCAAGGGGACTCTCCATGAAGTAGCAGATTCTATTGGATATAAAATGATACAGTTTCAGCCCTATCCTTGTCCCATTCCCTATAAAGATATCGCACCAATACATGAAAAGAAAATTGTCTATGACGATTATGCTATCACCATTGCTCGTGATACGGTTGAATGCGATAATGGAGCGAGATTAGTAACTTGGCAGATATTGGATGCAAACAGTTATCCCTATCAGACGGAAGAAAAAACAATCCAATACTTCATTGATAATCATGGTAACTCCACTCTAACCTCAACACAGCAAGACGAGATGGAGCAACATCTTAATGGGTTGATTGCATCTCTACTGGATAGCCACAATGAACAACTAAGACGAGCCGCTGAAGAAGAACGTCAAAAGCGTGAGGAAGAAGAACGCCAACGGCAGAGAGAATGGCTTTACGGCTCATGGGAATATAGTGGCACTGTTGATATGGGACGTTACTTAGGAGGAGTTAAAAGAGTAACTTCAAAACTAATCATTTCCGATGATAACCTCAAAGTGTATGATAATGGAGAATTGGTCTATAACGGCTACTATGAGATACGCGACAATGAGATAGTATATGACAGTAGAAACGGTTCATCATTTGTAATCAAATTTGATTCCTATTCACATCGAATTGAATTTGACAGAGGGAAATACTACTCAAAAGTTTCAACTTCATCTTACAACAGTTCATCCTCTACATATTCTTCATCATCTACAACCTTTAGAACTGAGGCTGATGTATGGGCGTATTTATCATCAACAGTATATTATGGACGTGGGACTCGTTTTCGGATAACACCGCGTTATTTGGAAGTCAATGGCTCACCACAGACAGGTGGCGTAAGAATCGTTAATTTCAATGGTTCACGCGCTACGCTGCAAACGTCTGACCCATATTCAGGAGGGCAAATACTTACGCTATATATCAATGCTGCTAATGGCTCAGTTTCAAGTGGTAGCGAAGTATATTATGCAAAATAAGAATGGAGGAGGCTTCGGTCTCCTCTTTAATTTCAATAAACATAGAACCATGGAGAAGTCAGTAATTTTGATAATCGTGGCGTTGTTTTCATTTTCCGCAAATGCAGTAAGATTGAATCAGCGAAGCGAGAAAATGGTGTCCGAGATTAGAGTAGATTATTCCGACAGCTCAGCCCTCCCATATCTAATCAAATTGGAATATGACAATAGAGGTGAGATTAATTCAGTAGTATTTGGACGACAAGCCATTGCTTACGAGACTGTCAAGATACACAAAAATGAAGACGGAAACATTATAAGAGAGGACTTTTCCGACAACAAAAAAAATAGTCAGTATGAAATAAAGGTCGATGCTGAAAAGAGACCAGTCGAGATGTCCCGATATGACATTGAAAAGAATAGACCCCTCAAAATAGGAATGTTCTGTTATGATTATGACTTTCAAGATTATGCTCTTTCAATAGTACACCGAGATGCTGGGGATAACTTCGCAGCATTACGCGAGTCAGTTAAAATGATGGATAATAATGTGTATGTATTTTACAATGTCATCAACCTTACAAACGGGAACGAATCCAAAAGTTGTAGCAGAGATAAAAATGTCTCCTACTCATCTTATGACAATGACTTGAATGTTGATATATCGCAAATCATTTGAGGATGTTGTAATGTAGGAGGACGCTTACTTAATATAGATTTAGACAGTAATTTCTTTATGCTGGTTCAATGGATTCCAGTAAAGTCACGGAAGATGTTGTCAACGATATGGTTTGAAAAGATGGAGTATAATTTTGATGGAGATGTACTGAGAAGTGTTGATGTTAAATTCTCACTCACGGATAAACCTCACTACACTATCTACTTGTCTTACTTAGACTGAGAAATGTTGATATACTTAAGTATTTCCGTTGGTAGGAGGAACAGTATAGGTGATAATCACAATGTCATTTATTGCTACAATGTCCTTATCAATTTTTAACACCGAGAACTTGACAAGAGGTATGTTGATTTTGTAACTTTGCAGTCTGAAGAGGGAGAATCCCTTAGTGTCAAGAGTCAGCCCTTCGGGGCTGCGCCAACCGAGCCAAGCATAACTGGCCACGGTGGTCGGAGAAATCCAGACGCGATAGTAAATAACTATAAAATAAAGAGTTATGAATAATCCAAATTATCTTTCGACTTCATCTCTCGTGTCTGAACTCGTTGCGTCCTTGGGGCGTGAGGAGAGAATCGTTGCGTCTGCGCAGCCCGTGTGGTGCTTCAAGAAGGTCACTGACATCGTGGAGGGGATTGAGTTGAGACTTAGCAACATGGCAGGGGGCTATCCCTTTGAGCTTGCAGGCGTTAACTGGCTTTCGTCCGAGCAACTTTACCTTTGTGGGGAGTATGCTGAGGAGGCTATTCAGAGAGAGTTTCTCTCTGTAACAAGCGGTTACGCTGCCAAACGTTTCATTAAGGCAAAGTACAAGAAACAAGTCCGTGAGGATTTCCCGACATTCCGCTTGCAGTGGATGCTGTTTGTGATTTGGCAGAAGTGCCTCGGCAATACCGATTTTAGAGCCAAATTGCTATCCATCCCTGAGGGTGTGGTACTGGTTGAAGAGACCACTCGCGACACTGGTGGCACGGCTCAGATTTGGGGCTGTAAGAATCCCGAATTGATAGCCGAGCGTAGAAAGCTCGCGCAGCGTATCAAGCGATGGAGCGGTGCGAACCTCACCAAGAAGGCTCTTGACCTCAAAATCAACATTGAGACCAATTCAGTCCGCAATATAGGAACTTTCGAGGGTCAGAACAACATAGGCAAGATTCTAATGATTTGCCGTCGCTGCCTCATTGAAGGTATTGAGCCTCCCATCGACCGCGCTCTTCTCAACTCAGCCAATATCACCATATTGGGCAATCATTTAACATTCTAACCGCAAAACAATTTCGCTTATGAATAGCCATGAGTGCGCGCCAGTGGTGCGCCTACTCCCAAATTCACCTCGTGAGACAGAACAGCTAATTGAGGAGTGGGTTTTCAACGAAGGACACTTTCAGCCCCCTATACGCATTTCTGCATCCATCGTTTCTTACGACAGCATTATAACAAGTCTTAAGGTAATGTGGGTGTGGGATTATGACCTTGCAACCACAATGAATAGAACAATAGAGATTGGGCTTGCTATTGGTCTCAACATAAGGTTGTACAATATCTCAAATACGTTAGGTTTCAAATGGAATCCAACTACTCCATCAGAAGTCACTAATACTTTCAGCTCTCTTTTGAGCCTCATCCCTGCACTTAACAAACATATCGTAATAAAAAGATAACATCCGCGCTCACCACAAACGACGGAGATTGGGTTGCGTATCCCCTCAGCGCAGCCCAATTAACTTAAGCAATCTACACATTATATAGTATGGAACATATTCACAACTTTCTTACCATTCCATTTGATTCCACGTCAGTAGTTGAAGTTTCAAACTGGCTGACTCATGCACATTATATTCATGCCATAGATTATGAACGCCACTGTGTCCTTGTCTTCAACATACCGCACAAAGCCATTGCACAACTTATACGTTTGGGGCTATGCGATTATGATGACTTCTCATTCAAGAATAGTCCGAATCCACCACGGCATTATGTCAAACTCTTCCGCTTCATCGACTGGCACCTCTTCGAGAATATAAGCGCATATCGTTGGTTCGCTCAACGGCAGGACTACCGAGCCTTCTCCACCATTGCCGAAAGATTTGCTATACTGGACGCTGCGTTTTACCATGACGGCTATTCAGCATGGCGGGTGCGCTATTATCTTTCACGTCGGCTTATGGGTATGGATGCGAAGAACCCTCGACGCTGTTATTCTTTCGATGATTACAGCGAAGAGTTAGCCCTTATACAACAAGCCATCATACCTCAACTGGTGGAAGCAGAAAAGAAACTGGAAGTACCCAGTACCTTTAAGTACCCAATAGATTTGGATGTTTGGTTAGATGAAGGACGACTCTTCGTAGGCTGGTTTGTGAATGACCTCTACGTTTACTCGTTCAGAGGTCTATACGAGAAACTGGGAATTATAACCAACGAAATGAATCCTTGGTTTAAGAGGAACGGCTATCCGCGCAATACTCGTGACCAGTCCGAAATCGACCACTTTCTACATCGGTTGCGACAGAATAACCTAAAAGATTAGGCTGTTACACTTTGAGAGTGTATCAAACGCCCTCGGCAAGATTAAAATGGCACACCTCAACAGTTGACACACTCTGTGAAATTTCCCAGGAAAATTTTCTACATCTTCCATGGCAAACGATGTGCGCCCCTTAAGGTATGGAGGAAGGGAGGGGGAATGGTGGGTTACCTACCTTCCACTTTCTCAACACTATGAGTATTCCAAATATCTCGTTACAACACTCCCAGGCTGCATTGCTAAAGCCACAGAGGGAGAGCGAAAAAAATGCAAAGCGTTGGTGTTGTGTATGTTAACGAGAATGCGCACCTTTGCAGTCGCAAGACGTCTGAAACGGCATGAACAGAGTAAAAATCCCAGCAGCCAGCGTGGAATTTTCAATCTAACTGACTGTCCTACAGCGCGCCTGCAAAATCAAAAACAACCCCGATTTTCAACCCCGATGAAACGAACAGCAAATATAACTCACGATATATCAGCCCATTCACAAATCAAACGCTTAATCGAGTGGGAATGATGAATTGCAGATAAGCAGCGATGTAATATCATAAAAAGTGCTCAAAATGCAGGCAACTACATTTTGAGCACTTTTAATATATTTCAAATCTTTTACAACGCTTCGCACTCGGCGAGCCAGAGAGCGGAAGATGCGTCGGACGGCATGCGCCAGTCTCCACGTGGCGACAGACATACAGAACCGACTTTCGGTCCGTCAGGCAAACATGAACGTTTGAACTGTTGCGCAAAGAAACGGCGGAAGAAAACAGTCATCCAATGCTTTATGACATCACGTTCATAACGTCCGTCAAACGCATTCATAGCCAGTCTGAAAATTCGTTTAGGCGTGAAGCCGAAACGGAGAGTATAATACAAGAAGAAATCATGGAGTTCATAAGGTCCGACAAGATCTTCTGTTCTCTGTTTTATTGTTCCGTCCGTTTCAGCAGGAATAAGCTCCGGACTGATAGGTGTATCGACAATATCAAGCAGCGTTTTGCGACATTCGCCGTCAACGACTTCATCTGCAAAATACTTTGTGAGATGACGCACAAGGGTTTTAGGCACACCTGCATTCACTCCATACATTGACATATGGTCACCATTATAAGTTGCCCAACCGAGAGCAAGTTCCGATAAATCACCAGTACCCAAAACCATACCGCCAAGCTGATTGGCAATATCCATCAGTATTTGAGTACGCTCGCGAGCCTGTGAATTTTCATATGTGACATCATGAACCGAAACATCATGACCGATATCTTCAAAATGCTGATTGACAGCTGGGACAATTGATATTTCTCGTGTAGAAACTCCCAGAGCATTCATCAATGCGACTGCATTATCATGCGTACGGTCTGTCGTTCCAAATCCTGGCATAGTAACGCCGCATATGCCTTTACGGTCATAGCCGAGGCTATCGAAGGCTCTTACAGCAACGAGGAGAGCAAGCGTAGAATCAAGACCACCGGAAATACCGATGACAAGATTTCTGCAATGGGTAAACTCAAGACGCCGGCAAAGCCCTGCGACCTGAATGTTGATTATTTCTTCGCAACGCTCACGCAAACGGGAGTCAGAAGCCGGAACAAAAGGCAGAGGATTGACACGACGAAGCAATTTTCCGTCATCAACGCCCTCCCGTACACCACAATCAACAATTTCATACCCACTCACGCCTGTTCTTTCACGGCAATCGGAATAGGAATTGGTGACCATGCGGCTACGTATCAATGCCTCTATATCAATATCAGCAATCGAATACTGCGGATGGCGCTGCCATCGCGGATTAGAAGCTATCATGTTGCCATTATCGGCGATGAAAGCTTTTCCGTCGAATACCAAATCAGTCGAAGACTCTCCATATCCGGCTGAAGCATAGACATAACCGCATTTACAACGACCTGCCTGTTGCACCACAAGGTCACGCAGATAATTATACTTACCGATAAGGTCATCACTTGCCGAGAGATTCGCGATAACAGTGGCTCCTGCCATAGCCGCATTACAGCTTGGAGGAACAGGAGTCCAGAGATCCTCGCAAATCTCTACTCCGATTTTGACATTATTAAACGACAAGAGCGTGTGAACACCGAATGGCACCACTGAACCATCGGGAGCAGTCCATTTTAGATTCTCATCCGGAGCAGAAGCCCACCACCGCTTTTCGTAAAACTCGTTGTAATTAGGGATATAAGTCTTCGGTATGACAGCAAGAACATTTCCTCTGATGGCTATCGCACAATTATAAAGAGTATCGTTGACCAGCAATGGAGCACCGACAAACACAAGCGGACTGTCAGGACGTACTGTTACATGACAAATACGCAGAATCGCATCTTTGACGGAACTGATTAGCGTTGCCGAATGAAACAGGTCTGCACAAGTGTACCCTGTAACTGACATTTCCGGGAAAACTATCATGTCAGCATTCCGGCAACTCAGTTTTTCAATCATCTTTATTATTGACGCGACATTATGGCTGACATCTGCCGGCTGAACTGCCGGAATAGCTGCAGCTACGCGCAAATATCCTTCGTACATATGGTTATGAGCTTATTTTACAATTATTTGAAGATACCTTCGTAGCGATGCAAAAGATTGAGGAAACGAAGGTCGTCACGGAGAGGCGCAACATTAATGCGAGCGTCGGTGTTGTACATCCAATCATAATAATTGGCATATCCTGCCTTTAAGGCTGCTTCTGCACATGTCAGTGCGCGGTCGCTGTCGTCAGCAGCGCAGTAGAAACATGCTGCATAATAATTGATAAGACCATCATTGTCCGTGACTGTCGTGAGAATATTGTTCATCCAGCCTTCAGCACGTGTGTAACGGTCAAGGAACAGCTGTGCGAATCCTTTGAGAGATTTAACATTGTCAACATAGAAAAAGTCCATTTCGGCAACCTGCTCGTAGAAACCGTTTGCCGCCTCGGGCTGATTCATATAATCACGCAGCAACCATGCGCGAAGCATATAATAATACGGATTCTCAGCATTCGTCATCATGGCTTCGCCGAAAAGAGCCGATGCTTCCTTATAATTTTCTTTAGCCATGTAGCATAAACCCATCTCTGCAAGTCCGTCAGCATAATTTCTGTCAACAGACAGTGCACGAGCGGCAGCTTCGACTGCCTCGTCATAGCGACCGAGAGCGCGGAGCACTTTCGATTTGAGCGTGAAATACTGGGCCTCGTTGGTCGACATGCCGAGAGCATAATCTATGTCTGAAAGAGCGGCATCAAAGTCGCCGAGCGCATACTCGCATTCTGCAATCGAAGCATAAAGACCCTGATACTTGTATAGTCCGTTGTCGATTATGTGGCGGTAATCGTCGATGGCTGCCTTGTAGTGATAATGAGCCTGTTCGATAACCGCACGCAGATACCAGAACATACCGACCTGAGGTGCCTGCCGGATTGCAGATGACAGACCGTTGATTGTAGCGGCAAAGTTTGTATTGCCGTAATCAACTAATGCCTCGATGGCTTTGGTGTGGTTACTGTCGATGCTGATGGCAAGGATTAAATCATCGACCGCACCGTTGTTGTTTCCCATAAGTTTACGCACTGACGCACGGCGCACATATGTTTCTGCGTTGTTCGGATCAAGCGAAACAGCCTGCTCGAGATAGTCATTAGCCATTCCGAGATTATTTTCGCGGATAGCGATACGCGCGAGACCGAGCGGTGCTTCGGCGCTACGCGAATTCAATCGTTGAAGACGTGTGTAGTCAGTCTTAGCGTCAGCGAATTGTTCGAGTTCATATTCTGTGTTTGCGCGCTGATAGATTGCTGCATATGAATTGGGGTCAAGACGACATGCTTCGTTAAGGTCGGCAAGAGCCTCCTGCTTGCGTGAAGTCTGATTGTAGATACCCGCACGCAACATATACTCCTGGAAACGAAGGTCCGAATCTGACGTAGGCGTACGTTGAAGTGCCTCATTGATGTCCTTCAGGGCCTTCATATATTCGTCATGACGATAATACTCATTTGCGCGACGGAACCAAATCATATATTCATCGGGATTCTCGCGGAGCATCTTTTCATAAACATCAAGCACTGCTTTAGTGATAGGATTGTCAATGCCTCGTTGCTGGGCGAAAGCCGGCATAATCACAGATAAAAGGAAGAGGGAGAGCAGAACAAATGATTTCTTCATATTATATTGTAGCTGAATAATTTTTACTTCGTAAATGAATTGACGGTCATGCGTATATCTGTAAGTCTGGAAAGCAGACCTTCTATCAGGTCGAGTCTGAGCATATTGGCTCCGTCGCTCTTTGCCACCGACGGGTCTGGATGCGTCTCGATGAAAAGACCGTCAGCACCGACTGCGATACCCGCCCGCGCGATTGTCTCGATAAGCTCCGGACGACCGCCGGTAACTCCGGCTGCGGTGTTAGGCTGCTGGAGAGAATGAGTCACATCGAGTATCACAGGCACATCCCCACTCTGCTGCATAGTCGGTATGCCACGGTAATCGACCACTAAATCTCCGTAGCCGAATGTCGTTCCGCGCTCGGTAACAGCAACCTGTCTGTTGCCGCTATCAATAATTTTCTGGACTGCAAAACGCATTGACTCAGGCGCAAGAAACTGACCTTTCTTGATATTGACCATCTTACCCGTACGCGCTGCCGCGACAAGCAAATCTGTCTGACGGCAAAGAAACGCCGGTATCTGTAGGATATCGACATATTCAGCTGCCATTTCAGCCTCTGCCGCTTCGTGGATATCCGTTACAACCGGGACTCCAAATTCTTCTCTTACCTTGCGTAATATTTCAAGCGCTTTTTTATCACCTATTCCGGTAAATGAGTCAACACGTGAGCGGTTAGCCTTACGGTAACTGCCTTTGAATACATATGGAATATTAAGCCGCTGACATATCGGCACGATATGCGCCGCTATGTCAAGAGCCATTTTTTCGCCTTCAATCACACACGGGCCGGCAAGCAGAAAAAAATTACCGGTCGGCGATGATTTCAAATATTGTAATGTGTCTGCCATTATCAATTTATATTATACCTATTTTTGAAACGCCTGATTAATTATATGAAATGTATCACATGCGACCAGTGCAGCTGTCTCGGTGCGCAGACGGTTGTCACCGAGCGTCACCGGCACAAATCCATCATCAATCGTCATTTTGATTTCTTCGGGTGAAAAATCACCTTCCGGACCGATAAGCACCGTTACCGACGAGCCGGGACGATATTCACGCGCGAGCAATCTGCGTTCGACCCAGTCATCGCAATATGCCACAAACCGCTGGTCCGACTTATCAACCGATGTCAGAAATGACTGAAGAGACATCATTTCATCAATCCGCGGCACCACTGCTTTCAGAGATTGCTTCATCGCTGAAACGGCTATTTTTTCAAGCCGTTCTGTCTTGAGTTCTTTTCGCTCTGACCGCATGCAGCGTATCGGCACGATACGGTTCACTCCGATTTCGACAAGTTTTTCGACAAGCCACTCCATCCGATCAAGATGTTTCGTAGGAGCAACCGCCACAGTGATATTATATTGCCATACTGGAGGAAGGTCAATACGTTCGATGATTTCAACCTCCGTCCGTTTATTGTGTGCCATCGCAATGCGGCATTTGTATAGTGCTCCACGTCCGTCAACAATCTCAATGCAATCACCCGCCTGCATGCGAAGCACCCTGCAACAATGCTGCGAGTCGCTTTCAGGCAAGAATGTGCTTTGATTTATGTCAGGAGCGTAGAAACGTATCATTATCAGTTTTTATCTTCAACTATTGCAGCAGCATCCGCTCCGGCTGCCGTTGCCTCCGCCTCACTGATTTCCAATTTTGACGGGTGTCCGTTATTCTCCTTGAATATAAAGAAGAATAATACACCGACCACAAGAGCATATGCCGCAAAGATATACCACGAAATTCGCCATCCTTCAAGCTGCTGCACTGCATCAAGACCTTCTGTAAAGACAAATTCATTGACAACAAACGTGCCGGCAATCCATGTACCGAGCGATGCACCGATACCGTTTGTCATTATCATAAAGAGACCCTGAGCCGAAGAACGCAACTCAGGCGTGGTTTGCTTGTCAACATAAAGACCTCCCGACACATTGAAGAAGTCGAATGCCACTCCGTAGACAATGCATGAGAGCATCAACAACCAAACACCTGACAAACTTGTGTTGCCGAGGCCGAAAAATCCGAAGCGCATCACCCACGCGAACATGGCGATTAGCATGACGCCTTTGATGCCGAAACGTTTCAGGAAGAACGGTATCAGCAGTATACATAATGCTTCGCTACACTGCGACAATGAAATAAGGAAGGTCGGATTCTTGGCAAAGAAGTCATTTGCATACTCTGCGACTTTGCTGAAATGCTCTATAAAAGAAGTTCCGTAACTGTTGGTAATCTGCAAAGAGACACCCAAAAGCATACTGAAAATAAAGAATATCGCCATTCTCTTATCCTTAAACAGCTTGAAGGCGCTGAGTCCGAGTGAATCTGTGAGCGATGTCGCTGCCGCTTTATTAACGGGACAATCCGGCATAGTAAGTGAATAGACCGCCATAATGATACTTATCGCTCCGCAGGTGAAAAGCTGCCAATAAGTGTTCATGATTGGCGCACCGCCAACAGGCACGAAATTGACAAACCATTCGGCAACGATGAAACCTACGGTTCCCCACACTCTAATCGGCGGGAATGCTTTGACCGTATCAAGATTTGCCTTAGTCAGCGCATTGAATGCCACAGAGTTATTAAGTCCGATTGTAGGCATAAAGAATGCCACTGACAATGTATAGAAAGTGAAGAGCGGACCGAATTCAACCGAAGCACCCGCATCCATAGCATACCATCCTGCTGCAAACATAAACGTTGCTGCCAACACATGACAGAGACTCAGCATCTTTTGCGCCGGAATAAACTTGTCTGCTATCACGCCGACCAGTCCGGGCATAAACAGCGACACGAGTCCCTGAACGGTGTAAAACCAGAATATATATCCGCCAAGACCGACGGAACCAAGATATAGACCTAAAGATACGAGATAAGACCCCCACACTGCAAACTCAAGAAAGCTCAGCGCGGCAAGACGTGTTTTTATTGCGTTCATGATTGGCATTGATTTATTAAGCGTAAAGATTGTGCAAACATACACAAAAAATCTGACATAGGGCGAATCTTTTTGAACTTCGATTGCTGAACCATATTCATGAAAGAGATAACCATCAACGTCGACGGTCAGAAATTCCCGTGCTGTCCTACAATGGGAGCCATGCTCCGTTTCAAGAAGGAAACCGGTCGTGAAGTCACAGAAATGAAAGGCGACAGTCTGACGGATATCTGCACCTATCTATGGTGCTGTGTGAAGTCAGCTTCTTCTGCCGAAGGCAAGCAGTTCGACCTGCCGCTGATTGATTTTGCCGACCGTATCGATCAGTCAGCTCTTGTTGCGTGGTCCTCTATGGTCATGGGGCAGGATGAGTCGGAACCGAGTGGCAAAAAAAAAGCTCAGTCCCGATCTTAGACCTGTTCGGTCAGGCTGTCGGGATCATCGGCATGAGTTATGATGATTTCTGCCGTTGTGATCCCGACGAGCTTGAAGCCATCTTCAAAGCATATAGCGAAGTCAGGCAAGAGGACAGGCAGGATGAGTGGGAGCGAATGAGGATTGCTGCGACGATAGGTATTCAGCCTCATGTGCGTCGCAAAATCACTCCTCAGAAACTTCTGCCGTTCGCATGGGACTCAAAAAACAAAGCGGCTACCCGAAAGGCACCCGCTGAGAATATGAGTTCTGAAGATAGGATACGTAGGTTTGAGAATATTATCAATAAAATTAATTAAACATCCCTCCCCGTAGGCTGCCAAATCCACCATAGTTCTCTAGCTCTTTTCTCACTTCTGCTCTTGCGATAACTTTTTCTCTCTTATTGGTAGGAATTAATGTTAAAATTAAAAATACCAAAGCGTTTAAACCCAAAATTAACAAGGTCCATGCCCATAAGTATCCCAAAGGACTCTCGTGTGTAGGCTTAAACCAAGAGATAATTAGACCTATAATGGCACTGAGATAAAAAACTATGTATTTCGTACGTTTTTTCATATCGCCAAATATTTATATCACAAATATAACAGATTTATAGCGAAATAACAAATAAACTGACAGAAAATTTTATAAAACCACCAATTATGTCGTCAAAAAGTACAATATCCATAAGCTTTAAGATTGAAGACGGAGCCGATGGCATGAAAACGCTGACCTTAGACGCTGAAGGATTAGCAAAAGCGTTGAAAAGCGATGTAAGCGAAGCAGACCGTTTTACTCAGAAATTAGCAAACTTGTCCGGCGTTGCTGTGGGTATCGACCAATTACAAGGTGTAATACAAAATTTTCAGTCGGCATTAAAAGGTCTTACAGACGCTTATGCGGTGCAAATTCAGACTGAGACTCAGCTTGAAAACAGTATGCGTAACACCATGTCTGCAACAGATGCCGAGATACAAAGTATCAAAGATCTATGCTCTGCACAGCAGCAGTTAGGCGTAATTGGTGATGAAGTTCAATTAGCCGGAGCGCAAAAATTAGCGTCATTCTTATCGGAGAAAAACAGTCTTGCCGCCCTTATTCCGGTGATGAGATATTCAAATTTTACGGACAACTACATTCTAATTTTAATTGCGTGGAACAAAAAATGTGGAACAAAGATTTCGTAATTTGCTTTTTTTTGGCTTACTTTGCATGTTAAATATATAAGTATAGGAATAGATACAACGCAATGGGTAAAATAATAGCTATCGCCAACCAGAAAGGCGGTGTAGGTAAGACAACAACGACTATAAATCTTGCTGCATCACTTGCTCACGAAGGCAAGAAGGTGCTGATTGTGGATGCCGACCCACAGGCAAATGCAACTTCGGGTTACGGAATTGACCCGCGTACGATGACATCTTCTATCTACGAATGTCTTGTCGACGGATATCCAATCGACGGTTCACAGGTAAAGACCTGCATGGAAGGGCTGGAACTTGTAGGCTCAAATATCAATCTCGCGGGAGCGGAGATTGAACTTATCAATAAACCCGGTCGCGAGAATGTGCTTCGAAACCTCTTACGTCCTGTTGCCGAAAAATATGATTATGTCCTGATTGACTGCTCACCGTCTCTCGGTCTTATAACCGTCAATGCTCTGACTGCGGCAGATTCGGTCATCATTCCCGTGCAGGCTGAATATTTCGCACTCGAAGGTATCAGCAAACTTATGAATACAATCCGTATCATCAAATCGAGATTAAATCCACAGCTTGAAATCGAAGGTTTCCTGCTTACCATGTATGATGCCCGCCTTCGTCTTGCCAACCAGATTTATGAAGAACTGAAGAGCTATTTCGGCGATATGGTGTTTGACACGGTCATTCCCCGCAACATACGTCTGAGCGAAGCTCCGAGCCACGGACTTCCGGCAATATTATACGACGCTGAAAGCCGTGGAGCGACAAGCCACACTCTGCTTGCAAAAGAAATAATCGCAAAGCACAGTCATCAGAAATCAAAGAATTAATCATTTCTCACCTCACGCAATAACCACTCATGTCACACCCCAAACGCAATGCCCTCGGCAGAGGTCTCGAATCGCTGATACCTATGGATGATACGCCCGCACGCGGCGCATCGGCGATAAACGACATAGCAATCTCGCAAATTCAGCCAAATCCTGACCAGCCCCGAACAAATTTCGACGAAGAAGCTATCAACGAACTGGCGGCATCTATCCGCGAACTTGGTATCATTCAGCCTATCTCTCTTAGAAAGGTCGGTTCGGACAGCTATCAGATTATTGCCGGCGAACGACGTTTCAGAGCCGCTAAATTAGCAGGTCTGACTTCAGTTCCCGCATATATCCGCACTGCTAACGACGCCGAGCTGACTGAAATGGCATTGATTGAGAACATACAGCGCGAAGACCTCAACGCCATCGAAATTGCTTTGACATTCAAAAAGCTCATAGACCAATACGAACTTACACAGGAACGACTGAGCGAACGCATCGGCAAAAAACGCGCCACAATCGCCAACTTCCTGCGTCTGCTTAAACTTCCGGCTGAAGTGCAGCTCGGCCTCCGGGACAAGCGCGTCGATATGGGACATGCCCGCGCATTGCTGACAATCAGTGATCCGTCTCTTCAATTGAAATTATATAATGAGATTCTGCGAAACGGTCTTTCGGTAAGACGCGTCGAAGAACTCGCGAAAGCTTATGAAAATGGAGAGAACCCGAAACCACAGAGTAAAGTTAAAGCCGGAACTTCGAGATATAAATCAAGCGATTTTGATATTCTCAAGAAGCATCTTTCGGCTACTTTCAATACTCCGGTTCAGTTCGCTTGCGACAAATCGGGAAAAGGCAGGATAACATTCCCATTCAAAAATGATGATGAGCTTGAACGTCTGATTACGCTCTTCGATAACCTCAAACAGCACATTAACGATAAGCCTGCAGACTGATGTCCAATCTCACGAAGATAAAATCAGTCTTAATGCGTTATGCCGTGACTATCGCGGTCGGCGTTGCGATTTGCGCACAATCAAATGCACAAACCCGCAACCACATGCCTACACGTAAAGGAACTCCGGCTGTGGAAGTAACAGATTCCGCAGCTCTTGCAGCGCTGCCCGACAGCATTCCGACAGGTGCCCCTGTCTTAGGACGCGCGGCTGTCATAGAGGACCGGCTCACAGTGTCGGGCGACTCCGTCACATTGCAAGCAGTCGATACAGTCGAGGTCAAAGCCATCAGCAAATATGATGTATGGATTCCACGGGAAACAGAATTCAATCCCGACCCGACACGAGCTGTCTGGATGTCGGCTCTCTTTCCGGGTTTAGGACAGATATATAACCGAAGATACTGGAAATTGCCTATCGTTGTAGGTGCATATCTCGGGTTAGGATATGCTACATCATGGAACAACGGGATGCTCAACGACTATACTCGCGCATACCGCGACATAATGGATACCGACCCGGCTACAAAATCATACATGGACTTTTTCCCGCCCACAATAAAAGAAGAAGACCTTGATAAGACTTGGCTGACAAATGTTTTGCGGTCACGTAAAAACTTCTACCGCAGAAACCGAGACCTATGCGTGATATGCATGATAGGTGTTTATCTCGTAGCTATGGTCGACGCATACGTGGATGCCTCTCTTTCACACTTTGATATAACCCCCGATCTGTCGATGGATGTATCACCGGCAGTCTTTCTTGACGGAAGAAACGTAAAACCATCGGTCGGTCTGATGTGGGCACTAACTTTTTAATACCAGAGCAATGAACCACTTACCTTATAAAACCATCTCGGCAGCCTTGCTGATTGCTGGAATAGCTTTTCCGGCATGGAGCGACACAACCGTTCGTGAAGTAAATACCACCGTAGAAACTTCGCAGTTCTATCCTGAAAGTTTCGAAACCGACACTCATAAGATGCTTGAGAACTGGTATCTGCGTAACTATACCGAACTCGATAAATCGGCTGATAACAAAGACGACGTAGTCACCTCAGAACAGGAAATCATCGAGCGTCTCGCAGCAATGCCGACAGAGATAGAGATGCCCTACAATTCGATTGTAAGGAGTTACATCGACATGTACACCCAACGCCGTCGCCAATTGGTGGAAAATATGCTCGGATTGAGCCTGTATTATATGCCTATATTCGAACAAGCACTTGACCGCCACGGTTTACCGTTGGAACTTAAATATCTTCCCGTTATTGAATCCGCGCTCAATCCGTCCGCGGTTTCAAAAGCAGGTGCGACAGGATTGTGGCAGTTCATGATTCCTACCGCTACCGGTCTTGGTCTTGAAGTAAGCACTCTTGTCGACCAGCGACGTGACCCGTATGCATCATCCGAAGCCGCTGCTGTCTATCTTAAACAGCTGTACGAAACATTCGGAGATTGGTCGCTCGCCATAGCCGCATACAATTGCGGTCCGGGCAACGTAAACAAAGCTCTCAGACGCGCAGGAGGTGGCAAAAAGGATTTTTGGGAAATCTACCCTATCCTACCTGCCGAAACACGCAGCTACGTGCCGGCTTTTATTGCTGCAAATTATGTGATGACATATTATAACAAACATAATATATCACCTGCTTTAGCTCGTAAACCGATTGTGACGGACTCTGTTCATGTAAACAAACGAGTTCACTTCAACCAAATTGCAGACGTGCTTGCAATTCCGGTCGATGAAATTCGAGCACTAAATCCTCAATACCGAAAAGACGTCATCCCCGGAAATGTCAAACCCTCATTGCTGGTGTTACCCTCTCTTCAGGTCTACGCTTACATCGCAAATGAAGATTCCATCCTTAATCACAACGCTTCGCGCTATGCTCATCGCGATGTTGTCGAGCCTGCGACGGGAATAACAATTGCAGGAAGCGATTCAAAAGGTGAATATATAGAGGAGCAGACCGTTCAGTATCATACGGTTGCCCGAAACGAAACCCTTACTTCAATTGCCAAGAAGTATGGCGTTACAGTAAGTTCAATCCGGCAGAATAATAAAATCGGAAAAAGTGTCCGCCGCGGGCAAAAGCTTAAAATCATAACCGTAGAACGGCACTATAAGGAAACTGAGATTTTGCCTGACAGCATTGCAGCCGTGCAGGTTGAGCCATCGATAGAACCGACTGATAGTGCAACGGTTACAGAAGAAGTGCCTGTAAAGGAAGTCAAACCGGCAGCTCCACAGAAAAAAGTTACGGAAAAAGCTCCCGCTGCTCCGGCAAAACCTAAAGCCGACACCAAGAAGAAAACATCTTCAAAGGCTACGACTTATAAAATTGTGAGCGGTGACAATCTCTATAAAATTGCAAAACGTCACGGAGTAACCGTCGATGCACTGAAGAAAGCCAACGGCATGACCAACGATAACATACGTGCAGGACAAGAGTTGAAAATACCCGCAAAATAATTTCAAACCCAATCATATCATTTAACAGATGGAAAAAGATTTCAAACCGGGGGGCGAGATACCTCAACCGCCGATTACAGACATTGATCCGATTGAAATTCCCGACAATGCCTTCCGTCAACTGGCAGAAGACGAGCATTACCGTCCGGTGATGCATCCTGCCCGCGACTATGCCGAAGTAACTCCTTATTCAGTGACAATGGGTCTGATTCTTGCGGTAATATTCAGTGCTGCCGCTGCTTATCTCGGACTCAAAGTCGGACAGGTTTTCGAAGCCGCCATTCCTATCGCAATCATCGCCGTAGGACTTTCAGGCGCATTGAAAAAAGCGAATCCACTTGGTCAGAACGTCATAATACAATCTATAGGCGCTTGCTCGGGTGTGATTGTTGCAGGTGCAATATTCACCTTGCCGGCACTCTACATCCTTCAGGAAACGCACCCCGAGATAACTGTCAGTTTCATTGAAATATTTTTAAGTTCGTTGTTCGGCGGTGTACTCGGCATATTGTTCTTCATTCCTTTCCGAAAATATTTCGTTAAGGATATGCACGGCAAATATCCGTTCCCGGAAGCAACTGCCACAACACAGGTCCTTATCAGCAGTCAGACAAAATCATCAAACGGCGGTCAGGCAAAGACACTTCTCATCGCGTCGCTGGTCGGAGGTGTCTATGACTATCTTGTAGCTACTTTCGGTTTCTGGGCTGACAATATCACAACCGCAGCCTATTCCTGGGGACAGACATTAGCCGCAAAATTCAAATTTGTAGCTTCATGCAACACAGGAGCGGCAGTGCTTGGTCTCGGTTATATCGTAGGACTTAAATACGCCTTTGTAATTTTTGCCGGCTCTATTTTCGTATGGTGGTTCATCATTCCTTTGATGGGAACATATGGCACAGCGGAAATCGCAGCTATGGAACCAGCCTCTATTTTTAAGGATTACGCACGCCTGATAGGCATCGGCGGCATAGCAATGGCAGGAATCATCGGCATCGTCAAATCATGGCCAATCATCGCCCAGGCTGTCGGTCTTGCCGCTCGCGAACTCCGCGGAGCTGCAGCTGCAAAGAGCGAAGTCCGTTGGCAACGCGATATATCGATGAAACATATCGCATATTTCATAGGCATCGCTTTAATCGCTGTACTCATTTTCTTCTGGATAGGAGTCATCCACTCTTTCGGACAAGCATTTATCGCATGGATAGTCGTTACAATCATAGCATTCCTGTTCACAACAGTCGCAGCCAATGCTATTGCAATCGTCGGCAGTAATCCTGTCAGCGGCATGACGCTTATGACGCTTATCATCGCATCCGGCATTTTTGTTGCGATAGGATTAAACGGCACTTCAGGCATGGTAGCGGCTATGGTTGTCGGAGGTGTTGTCTGCACAGCTCTTTCTATGGCAGGAGGTTTTGTAACTGACCTCAAAATCGGTTACTGGCTCGGCTCTACGCCCCGCAAACAGGAAAGCTGGAAATTCCTCGGCACACTGGTTTCCGCTGCTACAGTCGGAGCCGTGATTCTCATGCTTAAAAACGTCTATGGTTTCTCCGGTCCTGACGCACTCGCGGCTCCTCAGGCTAACGCCATGGCAAAAGTGCTTGAACCGATGATGATGGGCGGCGAGACACCCTGGACTCTTTATATTATTGGTGCGGTTCTTGCGCTTATCTTAAACTGGCTCGGAGTTCCGGCTCTTGCATTCTGTCTGGGTATGTTCCTTCCTCTGCATCTCAACACACCGATGCTTGTCGGTGGTCTCATTTCTTGGTTTGTCGGCAGAAGTACTAAAGACCCCGAGCTTCGTAAGGCTCGTAATGACCGCGGAACACTTGTCGCATCAGGTCTTATCGCCGGCGGCGCATTGTTCGGTGTGCTTGCAGCGGTTACTATCATGTGCGGAAAAGAAGTGCCCTCAAACGGAGAAGAATTTGTCCCGCAGATTCTCGGTCTGGTCTTCTATGCTGCAATTATAGCCTATCTGTATTGCAGTGCTCGTTCAGCAAAGAAATAATATTTTCAACTCCATAACAATAATAAAGGCTCGTTTCTTCAGCGAGCCTTTATTTATTATTGCAGTCTGATAAAACTCTGAAAAAGTAACCAAATAATGAGTTGCGTTGAGCGATAAAACCCACTCTATATAGTCCGGTGTAACTTTGCGTTAACATTAGTTAGAATCGCCTCTATGAGAGGCAAAGGACGTTAAGCCTCAATTTGGATACTGGGTAGGATGTCCTCAGTAGTAACTTCCATCTCCGTAGTCACAACCTGCGGATCTTTCATAGTCGCGATTGAGGGTACTTCCTTTACGGCGGTGTTTGTATGAATCTTTGTCGACGTATTTTTCGTAATCTTCCCAATCACTATACCATTCGTCTTTATAGTAAACGGTGTGTTTAGATGTCCTTGAAATTTCACGACCTTCCTTAGTGAAGAGACGCAAACCAATAAAAATTAAAAGAACGATAAGAGTTATAACGCAAATTGTCACGCAAACTGCATCAAATACAGCCTCAATCACACTATCTTTCCGGTTTAAGAAAAACGTCAGGAAGAATACGAAAACCGCTGCTATGAACGTTAATATCGCGCCTTTCAATATTTTGAATGTATTTTCAGTCATTTTTCCAGCCCTTTCTTTAATAAATTTATGATAAGTTGTGAGGTTGAAACCTGTTGGTGCTCAACATCCGACACCTCCCTTAATCACATAACTTATTGTACGCAAATATAATGAAAATTCCGCAAAGTCATATATTTTCAAGGCTGACAAATATATGTTATTAAACATTTTACTGATGATTGATAAAACAATATGATATCAGATAAAAAATAGGGTCAATGCCATAAGCAGGAATCGACCCTATTCTTGTATGAACTTGGAAAGTATTATTCTACAGTATCTTTATCAATCGAATTTCTTACGATGGAAGATAAAATTTCGTCCGAGATATTTCTCGCGCACAATAGGATTTTCAGCAAGTTCCTCCGATGTTCCCTGAAAGAGAATGCGACCATCGAAAAGAAGGTATGCACGATCGGTGATGCTCAGTGTCTCCGGTGCATTATGGTCTGTTATGAGAATGCCTATGTTTTTCTCTTTAAGCTTATAAACAATCGACTGGATATCTTCTACGGCAATCGGGTCGACACCGGCGAAAGGTTCGTCAAGCATAATGAATTTCGGGTCGATGGCAAGACAACGGGCAATCTCCGTGCGTCGTCTTTCTCCACCCGAAAGGCGGTCACCGAGGTTCTTGCGGACTTTCTGAAGGCGGAATTCCGAAATCAGACTTTCAAGTTTTTCCTTCTGATATTCGCGCGAAGTGTTAGTCATCTGAAGGACAGCCCGGATATTATCTTCAACGCTTAACTTACGAAACACCGACGCTTCCTGCGCAAGATAACCGATACCATTCTGAGCGCGTTTATATACAGGATATTTCGTTATATCGAGATTATTTAGGAAAATACGGCCTTCGTTAGGCTGGACGAGTCCCACGGTCATATAAAATGTTGTGGTTTTGCCTGCACCATTAGGACCAAGCAGCCCGACAATTTCGCCCTGCGTCACATCGATAGACACATGGTTTACGACGGTGCGTTTTCCGTACTTTTTTACAAGGTTATCTGTACGGAGAACCATTTTATCATCAGAACCGCGTTTAGGCTCGGATAGCTCTGCCAATTCCGCTTCAACGTTCTCGGTCTCTGCAAACTGAGCAACGGGAAGCTGCTCATCATCCTTACGTTTTAATTCAAAGTTGATTCCCATATTGAACTTTATTCCGTGCGGTTACGCCGTAAACGACTTTCAATATAATCTGTCAGAAGATTGATTGCAACTATGTTGCTCCCGCCTTGCGGCACAATAATATCGGCAAAACGTTTCGACGGCTCGATATATTGACAGTGCATCGGTTTAAGCACATCCTGATAGCGGTCAATAACCATCTGCGGTGTTC
This sequence comes from uncultured Bacteroidales bacterium, assembly GCA_947175535.1. Taxonomy (GTDB): domain Bacteria; phylum Bacteroidota; class Bacteroidia; order Bacteroidales; family Muribaculaceae; genus CAG-873. The sequence goes on along the minus strand of CAMWNF010000006.1, from coordinate 22,002 downwards.
TGCCTCGCGATATGCAGTCTCGTGCTATAACTCTGATTAAACGATCGTCGGGGTCAGCGTCGACAAACACCTTGACATCCATCATATCACGCAATTCAGGGTCGTTAAGCACAAGAATACCTTCTACAATGACAACATCGCGCGGCTCCACTTTGACCGTTTCTTCCTGCCGCGTGCATGTAAGATACGAATAAGTTGGCATATCAATCGACTCACCTGCTTTTAACTTGCGCAGATGTTCAGCTAACAATGTCCATTCGATTGCCGCCGGTTCGTCGAAATTTATCTTACTCCTATCTTCAGGCGGAATATGACTTGAATCCTTATAATAGGAATCCTGCGGAATCACAGCGACTTCGCCGGCAGGGAAACTGGTTAATATCTTATTGACGACAGTCGTCTTACCAGACCCTGTGCCGCCGGCTATACCGATTATCAGCATAATTTCTTCTTTTGGATTTTACGTTGCCACGAAATTACAAAAAAAAGCCGACAAAATGAATACTTACCCTATTCTCTCCAATATTGGTCATATAAAAAACGTCTTCCGATAAGAATACCGGAAGACTTACAACATATAAAATAATATTTCTTACTGGTCGATATCGTTGTTGCGGGGATTGTTGTTAAGCGATTTGACATCACACTTAACCATTTCAGAGTTTTCATGCTCGTCATCCGCGTGGTCAGTAGCGACACCGGGGTATTTCATTTCAGCTGTTATCTCCTGTTGCTCGGTTAATTTGTCTTTCTTATCCATGATGATATAAATTTTAATGTTATTACTAATTCTAAAATTATAACATCTATGACCGCGAAAGTGTTTTCAACTTAAAGCGGCAAACGGTTCATTTCCTCTATATAATCAAGGATTGCATCGCGACCGCGACGGTCTTCACTTGAGGTTTTGAAGATAGGTGGCAATTCATCCCACTGTTCGAGTAATGTTTCGCAATATGATGCAATCTGTTTCTTTGCTGCCGTTGATGTAAGTTTATCAAGTTTTGTGAACACAATACTGAACGGTATACCGTTTTCACCAAGCCAATTCATGAAATCAAGGTCAATCTTCTGCGGCTTGTGACGCGAGTCAATAAGTAAAAACAGGTTTGTCATTTCCTCACGCGTCGCGATATAATTCTTAATCATTTTCTCGAGCTTCACTCTGTCTTCTTTGCTTCGTCGCGCATAGCCATACCCCGGCAAATCGACAATATACCATTCATCATTTACGATAAAGTGATTGATAAGCATTGTCTTACCCGGCGTAGACGATGTTTTGGCAAGGTCATTACGATTGGTAAGCATATTGATAAGCGAAGATTTTCCGACATTCGAACGCCCTATGAATGCATATTCATGTTTTCTGTCTGTCGGACATTTCGACGGGTCACTGTTGCTGATCAGAAAGCGAGCTGTATTGATTATCATAATTCTTTTTTTGTTGTAAAGTTAATCATTTTTATTAAAAACACATTAATCAGCCCATAGGTTGCATGACAGGACCACTCTATACGGATTACTTGCACATTATTATGGTTTTATCTAATTTTGTATCAGATATAACTTTTCATAAGTGAGACAAGAGAGCTTTCGTTTTAAGAAATTCGGCGTTGACGACCGTAGATGCGGCATGAAAGTAGGCACCGACGGTGTCGTGCTCGGAGCGTGGGTCAATTGCATCGGCGTCAGCCGGGCTGCCGATATCGGAGCTGGCTCTGGACTTATCTCCCTTATGCTGGCACAGCGAGGTGTCGATGAAATCGATGCCGTAGAGATTGACCATCTGTCAGCGACCGACGCTCGCGAAAATGCATCGTTCTCACCGTGGTGTGATAAAATCAATATTCACGAATGCAGTTTTATCGACTATATTCCACAATCAAAATTAGATTTAATTGTAAGCAATCCTCCGTTTTTCGGAGAGAATGAGATAGCTCCTGACATGCAAAGAGCACTCGCCCGTCATGAAGGGCAGTTGAACTATTCTACGCTGATTGATTTCGCAGTAAAATGGCTCAACGATACAGGCAGACTGGCTTTTATCTATCCCACAGGGCGTGAAGATGAAATCATCTATAAGGCGGAAATGTCGCATATCAAACTCAGACGCATCTGCCACATGAGACAACGGGTGGACAGACCATTCGTAAGGACTATGTTTGAATTTTCGAAAATTGACGGACCTATCGAAACAAGCGAACTGACGATTCGAGAAAACGAAAACAATCAATACACGCCACAATTCAGCAAATTATGCAAGGATTTTTATCTTGAACTATAAATTGGATTAATCATATGTTATTGACTCTTCGACAGCGTTTTATTTTTTTTATATGTATAGCAGTAATCGGATTCCTCATTTCAGGTGTTTGCGGCGGGTTACTATTGTCTAAATTTCCGGATTCAACGGCTGCCATGCGTATTGCCGCCGTGATTCAAAGTATATTTCAACTCATACTTCCGGCAATCGTTACCGCATTGATTGTCACACGTCGTCCGGCGACATTTCTGGCTGTTGACCGTCAGATAAATCTACCGATTGTCTTACTTGCATTCGCAGGATTGTTGGCGGCGACTCCTGCGATGAATTTAATCATAAACCTCAATCAGTCTCTATCATTGCCCGAATCGTTATCCGGACTCGAAACCGCACTTCGAACCATGGAAGATAACGCCGCCAAATCCATTTCACTGTTGCAAGGCTCACATACGGTAGGAAATCTGCTCATGAATATTCTGATTATAGGTGTGCTTGCAGGATTCGGAGAAGAATTGTTTTTCAGAGGCACATTCATGAGACTTATGACAACAGGGCGCATAAATCCTCACGTCGCTATCTGGACAGTAGCAATAGTTTTCAGTGCCATGCACTTACAGTTTTTCGGCTTCGTGCCAAGAACATTGTTAGGAGCATATTTCGGATATCTGCTTTACTGCAGTCGAAGTCTATGGATACCGATTATCATTCACGCCGCCAACAATATTATGTATATTTGCTGCCAATGGGCTTATGGAACAACAGGCGATGAAACGACTCCTGTCGACACAATAGGGACTGACGGTAATTGGGTGGCAGTCATCATCAGTATAATTCTGACGACCGGGATTATTTATGTCATAAAACGTCGCCGTATCATCGACTGACACGCCCTACTCCGATATTATGCTCCTTGAATATCTTCTCGGCAGATGAAACGAAAGCTTTGCATGCATCACCCCATCTGCCGGTGCATTCATCCGCGGGCACAAGGCGATAATTTTCCGATGCATCGGCAGGAGGAACAGTGAAAACAAGGTCATAAGTAGCAGAATCGAAACGCGCCACTCCGTCGCGACCTCTGACAAGTCTTACTCTTACAATTGCTCCTCCCCGCGTGTCACGTGTTTTCATGTTTGATATAAAGTTACCCAATGAATAAACCACCAGCACGTTTTTATCAAGTTCATCGTTATGGCGCACTTCCATAGGCTGAATCACATGAGGATGACCGCCGATAATAAGGTCCACTCCATTATCAACTAAAAAATCGGCAAGCGAACGCTGTGATGCGTTTTCAAGCAAATGATATTCGTCGCCCCAATGCACCGCCACACAAACGATTTCTGCCCCGGCGTCACGAATATTTTTTATATCTGTAGTGATTTTCTGTCTGTCGATATAATCAACCACAGCATCGCCGCTTACTGAAATTCCGTTAGTGCCGTATGTGTAGTTAAGAAAACCGACTCGAATACCTGCAATATTTTTTACAAACGGCAGCACGGTATCGCGGGCTGCTGAATTATGATATGTCCCGATATGTTCTATTCCTGCTGCATCGAGCGAATCGATTGTCGCATGCAAGCCACGGTCGCGACGGTCAAGAGTGTGATTGTTGGCTGTCAGCATCAGATTAAACCCTGCATCGCGAAGAGCATGTGCGAATGATGCCGGCGCATTAAAACAGGGATAGCCCGAAAAATTATTTCCACCAATCGGTGTCTCAAGATTTACGACCGCATAGTCAGCACTTTGAATCAACGGTGCTATTGCATCAAAGCATCCGATATAATCGTATCCGCCCCCGACAACCTTTGCTGAATTAAGCTGAGCCTGATGCTGCATGGCGTCGCCTGCAAACACAATCTCAGCCTCATCCACTCCAAAGAGCAGATTGACAAGAGAGACGAAGAGAGGAAGAAAGAGCATGAATGTCTATCAGCTATTTAGCGGCGTTGCTTGGCAGCCTGGAGCGTGTTGAGCATCAGACTGCAGATTGTCATAGGTCCTACTCCACCGGGAACGGGAGTAATGAACGCACATTTCGGTGCTACATTTTCAAAATCCACATCACCGCTCAGACGGAAACCGCTCTTGCGGGTAGCATCAGGAACGCGGGTAGTACCTACGTCAATGACGGTCGCACCATCTTTAACCATATCCGCCGTTACAAAACCGGGTTTTCCGAGCGCAGCGATAATTATGTCTGCCTGACGGGTAATTTCCGGCAGGTTGGTAGTTCGGCTGTGGCAGACTGTCACTGTGGCATCGCCAGGGTTGCCTTTTTGCATTAGTAATGATGCGACCGGCTTACCGACAATATTACTGCGTCCGATGACAACGACGTGTTTACCAGAGGTCGGAATATTGTAACGACGGAGAAGTTCAATAATTCCGGCAGGAGTGGCAGATTTGAAACCGGGTAAACCGATTGAAAGACGACCGACATTGACAGGATGAAAACCGTCTACATCCTTATCGGGATTAACAGTCTCAATCACGCGTTGTTCGTCAATGTGTTTCGGCAACGGAAGTTGGACAATAAAACCGTCAATCTCAGGGTTGTCGTTGAGTTTGCGGACTTCGGCGAGTAACTGCTCTTCTGTGATATCATCTTCAAAACGCAGCAGAGTTGATTCGAAACCGCATTCAGCGCATGACTTGACCTTGTTTGCGACATAAGTCTCGCTACCGCCGTCGTGACCTACAAGTATAGCCGCAAGATGAGGGCGACGTTTTCCATCAGCGACCATGGCAGCCACTTCCGCTGCTATCTCCTGTTTGATTTCGGTTGATGTTTTCTTTCCGTCAATCAGTTGCATAATGTGCTTTTTTCTTATATGAATACTTTTATCTATCAGCGGCGCTTAGCTTTGCGCATCTGTTGCATCATCTTCATGGGATTACGCATTGTCGTTGCGGCACGCATCATCTTGCGCATATCGTCGAACTGCTTGAGCAGACGGTTTACGTCCTGGGCAGATGTTCCCGAACCTTTAGCGATACGCTGACGGCGGCTACCGTTGATAACCTCGGGATGTTCACGCTCGTAAGGAGTCATAGACATAATTATCGCCTCAACCCCTTTGAAAGCATCATTATCAATATCAATATCGCGGATAGCCTTTCCGACGCCGGGAATCATTGATGCAAGATCCTTGATATTACCCATTTTCTTGATTTGCTGAATCTGTTTCAGGAAATCATTGAAAGTGAACTGGTTCTTACGCAATTTGGCAGCAATCTCAGCCGCTTCTTTCTCATCATACTGTTGCTGAGCCTTTTCAACAAGAGAGACGATATCACCCATGCCAAGAATACGGTCAGCCATACGCGAGGGATGGAATGCATCGAGACCGTCGAGACTTTCGCCCGTGCCGACAAACTTGATTGGTTTGTCAACTACGCTTCTAATTGACAGTGCAGCACCACCGCGGGTATCACCGTCGAGCTTGGTGAGCACTACGCCACCGAAATCAAGTCGGTCATTGAAGGTCTTGGCTGTGTTGACCGCGTCCTGACCGGTCATAGAGTCGACGACGAACAGGATTTCTGTCGGTTTGATGGCATTTTTAATCGCTTCGATTTCATCCATCATCTGTTCGTCGACAGCCAGACGACCTGCCGTATCGACAATTACGAGGTCATGGCTGTTACGCTTGGCATAATCAATAGCATTCTTAGCTATTTCGACAGGATTTTTATTCCCTTCCTCAGAATATACCGGAACATTGATTGATTCGCCGAGGACTTTCAGTTGGTCAATCGCCGCGGGACGATAAACGTCGCACGCAACGAGCAACGGACGCATGCCCTTCTCACTTTTGAGCTTCTTGGCAAGTTTACCCGAAAAAGTGGTCTTTCCTGAACCCTGAAGACCCGACATAAGGATAATCGCAGGCTTGCCTGAAAGATTAAGAGGTGTGACATCACCTCCCATAAGTGACGTAAGTTCATCATGGACAATCTTAACCATAAGCTCGCTCGGCTTAATGGCGTTGATTACATTCTGACCGAGAGCCTTCTGCTTAACGTTGTCGGTGAATGTTTTCGCCACTTTGTAGTTGACGTCGGCATCGACGAGCGCACGGCGCACGTCCTTTAGTGTCTCGGCAACGTTGATTTCAGTGATTTTACCTTGACCTTTCAGAAGTTTGAAACTTCTCTCTAATCTGTCGCTTAGATTTTCAAACATATATCAGTGATATGGGTGATGATGATTTATTCTTGATTGACTTTTCAGACAAGACGGTTTGTCGCCGTGTCGGGGAATATTACCTTAGGCTTGAAGGTGCGGGCTTCTTCAATGGGCATTGAGGCATAGCTCATTATTATCACTATGTCGCCTGGCTGGACCATACGCGCTGCCGCTCCGTTGAGACATACAACCCCGCTGCCACGTTCGCCGGGTATAGTATATGTGTCAAGTCTCGCCCCGTTATTATTATCGACTATATAGACACGCTCGCCGGCAATTATACCCGCAGCGTCCATAAGGTCTTCATCGATAGTTATACTGCCGATATAGTCGAGGCATGCCTCGGTGACAGTGACACGATGAATTTTTGATTTCAATACTTCGATATTCATGGTTTCCGATATGAATTCTCAATATTTAATGTTATCAATCAGACGCACTCCACCACAGTAGACCGTCACACATCCGACCATTCCTTTTGCCGGTTTTGCCTGAGGGTCGACGGGCTGCATAGTGAGCGCATCGACAATACGGTAATATTCAGTCTCAAGATCGCCTGTCGAGTTGATTTTATCTGTAACAAAACGCTCGGTTTCAGCGACAGTATGTTTTTTAGCATAATCAAGAGATTCTCGCAATACCCTGTTTATTGCCGGGGCAAGCGCACGATGTTCGGCATCAAGACGCACGTTTCGCGAACTCATGGCGAGACCGTCAGGCTCGCGCATTATAGGGCAGTCGACAATCTCCAACGAGAAGCCCTCAAGTTCTACCATGCGACGGATTACTGCAATCTGCTGAAAATCTTTTTCGCCGAAATATGCTTTATCTGGTTCGACAATGGCAAACAGTTTACTGACAATCTGAGCCACACCGTTGAAATGACCCGGACGCATCGCTCCTTCCATTACCTCTGCGACCGGACCGAGGTCAAACTGACGGGTATCAGGTTCGGGATATATCTCCTCGACTGTCGGAATGAAAGCTACGTCGACACCGGCGCGCTCCATCTTCTCACAGTCCGCCTCTTCAGTCCGCGGATAAGTCAGAAGATCCTGCTGATTATTGAATTGAGTGGGATTTACAAAGTCGCTGACCACCACAAAGTCGCATTCACGACGTGCGCGATCTATTAATGATACATGTCCTGCATGCAAAGCGCCCATCGTGGGAACGAGTCCCACCTTCATACCTGCCGCCTTAGCCTCGGCGACAGCCTGACGCAGCTCCTTGACTGTTCTTATGACATTCATTTCTGTCTGTAACAAAAAAACTATAACAAAGGAATATTATGTCCTTTTAATCAAGGTGCAAAATTAAACATTTCCCGCCAACCATGCAAACCGACCACAATAATATATGCAAGAAGATGACAGTTTGTTGTTCCATATCACGCCTATGTGCATTAACCGACGTGACAATTATTTTATATTTCAGTTGTTTAGCTTATAGGCGAACAGTTTTTAGTGAGTTGAACAATGTTGATAGAATTTAGTTAGACTTCGGTTATCGCTCTCATTATTACACATCGGTTAGAGCCCCCCACAAGCCATGACCAATGGTTTTCGGTTGCAAAGTTATAGGGTAAATCGATATGATGTTTAGTGTTTTCGCAGGACTGTCCGTCTTAACTTGGGTTAAAACGGCGATTTGCTTCGCTAATCAGTGATGCCCAATTATTTGCGGAGCAAAATCAGGTATTAAACAAGATGGTCAAAAAGATTAGAATGACGCCGAGAATTTCTATGCCTAAACCAATGAAAATCTTCGGGCGGTAACGGGCTTTGATTTCCTGCTGCTCCATGTCGGTGTGAGCGTTAGCACGTAAATCGTTATAACATTTGATTTTAAATATATTCCTAACGATAACGCCGATTATAAATATCACTATCCCAATCCAAAGTAATGCCATAACAAATTAAAAATTAAGATATTTTCAATATAAACACCACAAGAAACGTTTTGTTGCGGATGTGATATATTAGCATGTTTTATTTATTTTTGACACAGGGCGACTATGAAGAGTGAACAAAAATCGGTAACTTTGTTATAAATATATGTCAGGACAATTCGTTTAACCATTCTTGGCACAGTTATTGCAAGGAATTAAATAAACGAATGTCTCATTCCAAAATTAAAAACACTGTATAAACGATGATGGACAATAATTTCTCAAGCGATATCCAACGCCTGCTCGAACGAAGCAAGAAGGAAGCGCTGCGGCACAACAACAGCAGTATCAGCCCTGCGCATCTGCTGATTGCGATGCTGTCTGAAATGGAAAGCGCTCCGAGCCGTATGATTGAGAAGGCGTCAACATCAGCGTCTGCGTATGAATTGAAGCAGCAACTCGACGAATATCTTTTCAACGAGTCAAACGGACCTATCAAGGAACTGAGTGTCAGCGACCTCACCAATCGCATAGTCAAACTCAGCGTGCTTGAGGCGCGTCTGATGAAATCTCAGCCAGTCGACACAATCCATATCCTGCTGGCGCTTTTCCATAACTACGAAGTTCAGAATATGAAATATATGCAACCCTTCCTTAACGCCGGCGTAACGTATGATAAACTTCTGAGCCTTGCCCGTGAAGCACAGTCGACACCGGTAGCCGGTTCGGACTTCATCAGCGACGATGATGACGAAGATATGCCGAAATCATCCGAAGAATCGTCTTCACAAAGCGGCTACAAGTCATCTCAGACCAAAGGTAAACGCAGCCGTAGCGGCTCGACCGACACACCTGTACTTGACAAGTTCGGTCATGACATGACCCGTGCAGCTGCTGAAAACCAGCTCGACCCTGTTGTAGGTCGCGAAACTGAAATCGAACGTCTTGCCCAGATTCTCAGCCGCCGTAAAAAGAACAATCCGGTGCTTATCGGTGAGCCGGGTGTCGGTAAATCCGCCATCGTCGAGGGTCTGGCATTAAGAATTGTGAAACGCCAGGTGCCACGTATACTTTTCGACAAACGCGTTGTGTCGCTTGATATGGCTGCTATCGTCGCCGGAACAAAGTATCGCGGCGAATTCGAAGAACGCATCAAAGCCATACTCAACGAGCTTTCGAAGAATCCCAATGTGATTCTTTTCATCGACGAAATCCACACAATCGTCGGTGCCGGAAACACTCAAGGGTCGATGGACGCTGCAAATATGCTCAAGCCGGCTCTTGCACGCGGCGAACTGCAGTGCATTGGAGCTACAACCCTCGATGAATACCGCAAGAACATCGAAAAAGACGGCGCACTCGAACGCCGTTTCCAGAAAGTCATGGTCGAACCGACTTCGGCAGAGGAGACACGCCAGATACTCGAAAACATCAAGGCTCAGTATGAAGCGCATCACAATGTAACTTATACCGATGCTGCCCTTGATGCCTGCGTGAAACTCACCGACCGCTATATCACCGACCGTAACTTCCCCGACAAGGCTATCGATGCTCTCGACGAAGCCGGCTCGCGCGTACATATAATTAATGTGGCAGTTCCGGAAGAGATTGAAAATCTCGAACGTGAAATCGACGAAGCGCAGCAGCGCAAACAGGAGGCCGCCCGAGCCTCTAACTACAACGCAGCCGCAGAATGGCGCAACAAAGCGCAGGAACTCAGCGTGAAACTGGACGAACTGACCGCGGCATGGGAAAAAGAACTCGCCGAACACCGCCAGACGGTCGATGAAGAACAGATTGCCGAAGTTGTGGCGATGATGACCGGTGTGCCCGTTCAGCGTATCGCTCAGGCAGAAGGCATCCGTCTGCTTGAGATGGCTCCGACTCTCAAACGCGCCATCATAGGTCAGGACGAAGCGGTTGCAAAGATTGTGAAGGCTATCCACCGTAACCGAATCGGTCTGAAAGACCCCAACAAACCTATCGGCACTTTCATGTTCCTCGGTCCGACAGGCGTAGGTAAAACCCACCTTGCCAAAAAGCTCGCGGAATATCTGTTTGACTCGGCAGACACGCTGATACGAATTGACATGAGCGAATATATGGAAAAATTCACCGTGTCTCGTCTTGTCGGTGCGCCTCCCGGATATGTAGGATACGAAGAAGGCGGTCAGCTCACCGAAAAGGTGCGCCGTCACCCCTACTCTGTCGTTTTGCTTGACGAAATCGAGAAAGCCCACCCCGATGTGTTCAACCTTCTTCTTCAGGTAATGGACGAAGGCAGACTCACCGACAGTCTCGGACGCCGCATCGATTTTAAGAACACTATAATAATAATGACGTCGAATATCGGTACACGTCAACTGAAGGATTTCGGTGCAGGCGTCGGCTTCACGACCAAGGAGATAAGCAAGGAATTCACCCACGGGGTGCTTCAGAAGGCTCTCAACAAGGCGTTCTCTCCCGAATTCCTCAACCGTATCGACGATATAATAATGTTTGACCAGCTCAACAAAGAGTCAATCTTCAAGATTATAGATATCGAGCTTGCAGGCTTCACCCGCCGTCTCGAAGGACTGGGCTATAAACTCAAGCTATCGGAAGAGGCGAAAGAGTTTATCGCATCGAAAGGCTATGATATACAATTCGGTGCACGCCCGCTCAAACGAGCAATCCAGAAATATCTCGAAGATGAGCTTGCCGAGCTAATCATCACAGCCGCGATGCTTCCTGGTAATCTTGTTGAAGTGAACTATGACAAGGAAAATGATAAGATTGTCACCCGCATAGTCGCTGAGGTGTCTGAGCCGGAAACGGTAGAAACGGAAAGCGAAAGCAAAGAAAAATAATCGATTATAGAAAAATAACATGTCAGTCAGTGCCCGATCAAGCGCTGACTGACTTTTTTTGATTACATTTGCAACCGAAAACCGATAAATCAAGTCATATGATATTTTACCGCATCTATCAGATATTTATAATGCTGCCGATACTGCTGACAGCTACAATAATAGCCGCTCTACTGACATCTGTCGGCTCCATATTATTCGGAGGCAGATGGTGGGGCTACTGGCCAGCCCATATATGGGCGCGGCTCTTCTGCATAATGTCGTTTGTGAGAGTTACGGTGACCGGTCGCGAAAATATATCAAAGGGCACCTCTTATGTCTTTGTCGCAAACCATCAGGGAGCATACGATATCTTTTCCATCTACGGTTACCTCAATCATAACTTCAAGTGGATGATGAAAAAAGGGCTCGAATCAATTCCTCTTGTCGGTTATAGCTGCCGTAAAGCAGGGCATATCTATGTCGATAACCGCACACCCGCAGCCATACGTCACACAATGCAGGATGCCGAGCGCCAGCTTGCAGGCGGAATGTCAGTTGTGGTCTTTCCTGAAGGTGCGCGCACACTCGATGGCAAGGTGCATGCCTTCCGTCGCGGTGCATATACACTGGCTGTCGAATTCGGATTGCCCGTAGTACCGATTACCATCGACGGAGCATTCAAGGTTATGCCCCGCACTGCGATATTACCTCGACCGGGACATATAAAACTGACCATTCATCGTCCGATTGAAGCACCGGCAGACGGTCATGACCTTAAATCTCTCATCGAAGAATCACGCGAACAGATAATTTCAGCACTCCCTGAAAAATCGTAATGAACATTTTACGCGATAAGTTTGTTGGGTAATTAGAATTAAAAGACATCAATCATGACTCTACCTAAATTTCTCACACTTATTCTGCCTTTAAGCGCGGCAATTACACTTTCTTCGTGCTCTGACCGTCCGGATGTTATCGGCACATGGACCGCGACTCCTACCCGTATAGAAAATATATCAGCCGCTTGCGATGCAAGTGCGACATATTCGATAAGTTTTTCAACCGACAATAAGAAAGCTGAAAGCGGCGAGGTTGTGATTTCCGCCGTGATAGACGCCAATCAGCCTGTCGAAGCGACACAGTCGGCTTTGAACCAACCATACGAGGTCAGCGTGGCTGCCACTGCTGTCATCACAGGCAGATGGTCATATGAAAAAGACGATGAGGAGGATATCGTTCTGACTCTCGACCCCAGTACACTCGCTGTTAATGTCGACCCTCACGGAGTGACTTTCTCGAACGACATACTCACAGGCACTCAGCAGCCGATGCTTGACTCTCTGTCAAACGCCACAGCGGCAGAATGGCAGAAATCAATTACTAAAGCCATGAGCGACCGCTTCTATCAATTGAATAAAATATCTGACATCAAAGTCAGCAACGGCATAATGTCATGCGAAATTCACGACCGTGATTATACCTTGCGGCGCGCTATGTAAAGAAAAGAAATTACAAGATATTAACGGATGCCCTGATTTTTAATTGAGTCAGGGCATCCGCCGTTTTTGCAGGTCGAAAATATTGTATAATTTTGTTGAAGAAACTAATTCGACCGATGAAAAAAACATTATTGAGCCTCATAATCGCATTAGGTCTTACAAGTGCAATATATGCTTCTGACCGTTGGAGTATTTTACCTGATAGTTCAGTCATAGCTATGTCTGTAACAAAAGACCGGTTGCCTCATGCAGACCACGTCGAGATGAGTGGTAAGAAAATGGCTGTTGTCCTTTATTGGGATTTAGACAGTAGTTCTGTTTTCGAACTTAACCGCGCACTCGTCTTTCCTATGCTCCGCACCATTCCCAATGACACACACGCCAGTCTGATGCTCAACAATGATGTCGACGTCGCATCGATGCTCCGTATTAACGGCAGGAAAGTATCGCCGATAACGAAAAGTGTGGAGCTAAACGGCATGATGAAAGTAGTTTCAGACTATATTACTCCAGACGGGGCTTCTGTTGAACTGAGTCGCACAATATTCCCCACGATGGAGCATCCTGCGATGATAGAACTTTACACCGCCCGCAATAACGGAGATAAAAACGTAACACTTCTTGTGCCAGAACTGAAACAGACTTATACCACAGATGCCGCTAAAGGAGTTGACGGAGCCTATGTTATCCAAAGCGATGTGAACGGGGCGGGAGCAATAACGCTCCAACCCGGCGAAACAGCCGATTTTTCACTGATTATCCAGGCATATAAGGCTAACGGGGACACTCCGTTGGAATTAAATGCAACGGAAGAACTCGCTGAACGACTGGCTTTTATCGACATTATCGACAACAATCTAATTCTCAATACTCCTGATAAGGCAATAGACACCGAATTCCGCTATGCCAAAATCCGCGGAGCCGAGAGTATCTATAAAACTAAAGGCGGTTATATGCACGGTCCGGGCGGCGAAAGTTATTATGCCGCATTGTGGTGCAACGATCAGGCTGAATATATCAACCCGTTTTTCCCCTTCCTCGGATATGATGTCGGAAATGAATCCGCGCTTAACTGCTTCCGCCACTACGTACGCTTCATCAATGATGAATACAAGCCTATTCCCAGCTCTATAATTGCCGAAGGAGATGACATTTGGAACGGAGCGGGTGACCGCGGCGATGCAGCCATGCTTGCTTACGGAGCATCAAGATATGCTCTCGCACACGGCGATAAAGTTGAGTCAGAAGAGTTATGGACACTTATAGAATGGTGTCTCGAATATTGCCGACGTAAACTCAACGAAGAAGGTGTCGTCATATCCGACCATGACGAACTCGAAGGTCGCTTCCCAGCCGGAAATGCCAATCTATGCACAGCCTCGCTATATTACGATGCTCTGGTTTCGGCTGTCTACCTCGGTAAGGAACTCGGCAAGCCATCGAAACAACTCGCTTCTTACAGCCGTCAGGCTAAGGAACTGCGTAAAGCGATTGAAAGTTATTTCGGTGCTAACGTCCAGGGATTTGACACGTATAGATATTACGATGGCAACGATGTCCTGAGATCATGGATATGCATCCCGCTTGTCATGGATATCGATGAACGCGCCGACCAGACCGTCAAAGCATTGTTCAGTCCTGAAATGTATACTGAAGATGGCGTGCTGACCTGTCAGGGCTATCCGGTCTTCTGGGATCGCGCCACGCTATACACTCTGAGGGGTGCTCTCCACGCCGGTTATCCTGATGAAGTCATTCCTCGCCTATCTGATTTCTCACGCCGTCGTCTTCTGGGCGACCATGTCCCCTATCCTGTCGAAGCATGGCCAGAAGGTAGCCAGCGTCATCTTTCTGCCGAAAGCGGACTCTACTGTCGCGTCATCACAGAGGGGCTTTTCGGCATTCGTCCCACCGGTTTCAAGAGATTCGAACTTAAACCTGAGTTACCAACCGACTGGAATTTCGCCGAACTGAAGCATATACGTGCGTTCGGCACAGACTTCGATATAAATATCACCCGAATTTCACCGGAAAGGCTGAAAGTCACAGTAACAGACCATAATGGTAAGGTTCAACACTTTACACTAAAATCCAGTAACAAGATAAATATCAGTCTCTGAAATGGTAGCCAGACTTATAATGCTCGGCACCGGAAGTGCCTTTCCCACACACAGCTATAACTCCTGCTTTATCATCAAGAGCGATCACTTCACACTGCTGGCGGATGCGGGCGGCGGCAATGGTATATTCGAAAGACTTGAGCGTGCCGGAATTGCTCCGGCGGAGCTGACACATTTTGTTATAAGCCACGCCCACACCGACCATATTCTCGGAGCGGTCTGGATAGTCCGGGCAAGAATAAATCTTGTAAAAAGCGGAAAAACACTTCCACCGCTACATATATATGCAAACGAACCTACCGTCTCCGCATTGATTGAAATATGCCGACTGACATTTCTTGATTCATATTTCTCAATGATTAAAGACGTCACCGATATACATGTAATTAACCCTCCATCGCAGATTGTGGTTGGCAACGCAACCGTGGATTTTTTCGATGTAATGTCAGAGAATGTTAAGCAACTCGGATTCAGACTGACATTTACCGATGGTCGTTCTATTGTCTCACTTGGTGACGAGGCTCTGACTCAGCAAAATCGCGAGGCTGCAAAAAATACAGACTATCTTATTTGCGGAGCATTCTGCCGCTATGCCGACCGTGATATTTTCCATCCGTACGAAAAACATCACCTGACAGTCAAAGATGTAGCCAAAACTGCACAGAGATGCGACATAAAGCATCTGATATTATATCACAGCGAAGATTCGACAATTGAAAAACAGGAAAAATATGCCCACGAAGCGTCAGCATATTTTTCCGGGAAAGTAACCATTCCTGCCGACCTTGATATAATCGACTTGTAGATGGCTTTATTCTGCGACAGTATTGAGGTTGTTATATAACTCAATGTATTTTGGCAGAAAATATACGGCTGAACGGATAAATCCGACAGCTAACGTAATAACACATAACCAAAAAGCAAGCGGGCTAACAGTTACAAGGTCGGAAAGGAATAATGTGAAGAAAACCGCAAGTCCGATGACTGATACCGCTTCACCTGAGAATGTGTAAATTTTCAATCGGGTTGTTTTAAGGAATAGTCGGGAGGGCGTCAGTTGCGCGACATTTATCTTTTTTAGCTTTATATATAAAAATATATACCATACTGCCGCCATTGTCAGGTAAATGGCGAGAAAACCTCGTTGGTATGGCTGGAAAGACTGGAATATACCTTTCCCCATCCAAGCAATGATAAAAACGACTGCAAGTACGGTGCAGGATATAATGCCCAGACGATACCGTTTCAGTATTTTCTTTTGAGCGGTTTCCGACGCCGCTACGTTTATTTTAATCTTAGTATCGGTTTTAGCAAGTACGTGCTCAAGGAGCGACATGTTTTTTTTCAATTCTTCAATCTGCATATCATATTGCTTTTGAGAGTTTTTCTTTTATTCTATGTAATTTGGTCGCAACAGTATTACGTTTCAAACCTATGGTTTCGGCAATTTCATCGTATGTATATTCATCAAGCCAAAGAAGAATTATTGCCTTTTCTATATCATCCAAACGACTGATTAAGTTATAAAGCGTCTGGAGATTTTCTCTTTGTTCATCATCAATTTCGCTTGAAACATCAATTGACCTTAAATCGAGCGGACCGGTTTCGACCTTTGACTTTGATGAACGCAGTGTCATTAATGCCGTGTTTACAGCGACGCGATAAACCCATGTTGAGAGTTTGCTGTCTCCACGGAACTGACTAATGCTTAACCAAAGATTGACGTAGACTTCCTGACGCAAATCTTCGAAAGGCATTTTTTCTGTAGCGTAGAAATAACAGACTTTGTTGATGATGCGGGAGTGCTCCTTAACCAAGCAAGCAAACTCCCTTTCGTTGAGTGGCGGACTTTTCATTTCTGAAGGATTTTGCTTTATAAGGTGCAAGTGGCTGCCTAATAGTTTCATTTCGCAGTAAATTATTTTTTGTGCCGATTTTAGCGCATTGAGAGTCACAAAGTTATAAAAATATAATCAGACGCCGATTTAAGGAGTGACGATGATTTTGTCGGCTTGAAAGATTTTAGTAAATTTGCATAACTTTTCATAGGAGTCTACAAATGACTCTGAGACTATACACAACATAAGAATAATCAAAAGACACTCAACAAGATATGGCAATCGAACTCAAAGGCCTTACCAAGCGCAAGGACAATTACTCACAGTGGTACAACGAACTCGTAGTCAAAGCTGACCTCGCAGAGCAATCTGCAGTGCGCGGCTGTATGGTCATCAAACCATACGGATACGCTATATGGGAAAAAATGCAGCAGACTCTCGACCGTATGTTCAAAGAAACCGGCGTACAGAACGCTTACTTTCCCCTGCTGATTCCGAAATCGTTTCTCTGTCGTGAGGCTGAACACGTCGAAGGTTTTGCCAAAGAATGTGCGGTCGTGACCCACTACCGTCTGAAAAATGACCCCAATGGAAACGGCGTAGTTGTCGACCCTGATGCCCGTCTTGAAGAAGAACTAATCGTGCGTCCAACCTCCGAGACTATAATCTGGGGTACTTATAAAAACTGGATTCACAGCTACCGCGACCTTCCTATCCTCTGCAACCAGTGGGCTAACGTAATGCGTTGGGAAATGCGCACGCGCATGTTCCTCCGCACAGCCGAATTCCTATGGCAGGAAGGACACTGCGCACATGCTACCGCCGAAGAATCGGAAGCGCGCACAGTTGAGATGATTAATCTTTATGCTGAATTCGCCGAAAAATATATGGCTATGCCCGTCATCAAGGGGGTGAAGAGTGCCAACGAACGCTTCGCCGGTGCGCTTAACACCTATACTATCGAAGCTATGATGCAGGACGGAAAAGCCTTACAATCGGGAACCTCTCACAATCTCGGTCAGAACTTCGCAAAGGCATTCGACGTAACATTCGCCAACAAAGAAAACAAACCCGAATATGTATGGGCTAACTCCTGGGGTGTATCGACCCGACTGATGGGTGCGCTCATCATGACCCACTCTGACGATAACGGTCTTGTACTTCCTCCCCACCTTGCACCGATACAGGTCGTGATTATTCCAATATCAAAGAATGCAGAACAGCTTGCTGCTATAACCGACAAGGTGCTACCGATTATCGAACGCCTGCGTGAACTCGGAATCAGTGTCAAATATGATGACGCCGACAACAAGCGTCCCGGCTTCAAATTCGCTGATTACGAGCTCAAAGGCGTGCCTGTACGTCTCGCTATCGGTGCGCGCGACATCGAAAACGGCACAGTCGAATTAATGCGCCGCGACACTCTTGAAAAAGAAGTGCTTCCACTCGCAGGTATCGCCGAACATATCAACGGTCTTCTTGAGGACATCCAGAACAATATCTATCAGAAGGCATTGAAAATGCGCAACGAGAAAACCTACGTCTGCGACTCTTACGAAGAATTCAAAGAAAAAATCGAAGACGGCGGCTTCTTCCTATGTCACTGGGACGGTACAACAGAGACCGAGGAACGCATCAAGGAAGAGACCAAGGCAACAATCCGTTGCATACCTCTTGACGGAGATGATACCCCCGGTGTATGTATGGTTACAGGTAAGCCTTCAGCGCGCCGTGTGATTATTGCACGTAACTATTAATCATCCGCTATCTGTGACTTCCTCCTCAAATAACACTTCGGTAACTGTCGACATATTTAACGCCGATGTATCAGGCTCGTTGGCACTTCCGTATGCAGATGAGGGCATCCAAGCTGGGTTCCCTTCTCCTGCGCAGGATTATCTCAATGAATCGATTGATCTTAACCGTGAGATTGTAAAACATCCTGCATCGACGTTCTATGGGCGTGTCGAAGGGGAATCCATGATTGAGGAAGGAATCGAACCGGGTGATTTGCTTGTTATCGACCGTTCAATCGAACCTGATGACGGAGACCTCACAGTGTGCTGCATTGACGGAGAATTTACCCTCAAACGCATTCGTCTTGAGCGCGAACGGGTATGGCTCATCCCCTCAAACGAATCATTCGACCCAATACTTGTCACTCCCGATAATCGTTTTGAGATATGGGGAGTCGTGACATACACTATCAAACAGAATCGCCGTCCGCGTAAAAAACGTTCATTCCGTCGCTGACGTCCTACTCAAAACCTCTTCATGATAGGGCTGATTGACTGCAATAACTTCTTTGTGTCGTGCGAACGGGTATTCAATCCGTCCATACGCAGGAAACCCGTTATTGTATTCAGCAACAATGACGGATGCGCCGTATCTATCTCCAACGAAGCCAAAGACCTCGGCATAAAACGCGGAGACCCTTACTTCAAAATCAGAGGAGCGTGTAAAGCCTATGGTATCGAGACCTTTTCAGGTAATCATAAACTCTATGGCGACATGTCATCGCGCGTAATGTCCACGCTTTTCTCCATGGTTCCTGACATAGAAATATATTCCATCGACGAAGCCTTTCTCCATTTTGACGATATGCTTTCTGAAGATTTACCTGATTTCGGGCGTGAAATTGTCAGGAAAGTGAGACGCAATACAGGCATACCAACCTCGCTCGGCATCGCACCGACAAAAACCCTTGCTAAAGTCGCCGCCCGTTTTGCAAAAAAATATCCCGGCTACCGCTCCTGCTGCGTAATAGATACAGAAGAAAAACGGCGTAAAGCACTTGAACTGACTCCAATCAGAGAGATATGGGGCATCGGCAGACGACTTAGCCGTCGACTGGCTGATTACGGAATAAATAATGCCCTTCAATTCGCAGACTGGACTAAGGAAGAGATTGAAAAAGTATTGAATATAACAGGCGAAAAGACATGGTTGGAGCTAAACAGTCAGCCTTGTGTCGATATAGAGTCGGACGAAGCACCGCAGAAAAATATGATATGCACGCGCTCGTTCGGAAAACCAATCGCTACATTTGAAGAACTTGCATCCGCAATGGCGGCTTTCGCTAACATTGTAGGCAGAAAACTCCGCGAACGTTCGTTGTGCGCGGCGTCTTTGTCTGTCTTTATCCAAACTGACAGGTTCCGTGATGATATCGACCAATATCAGCGCTCCGCTCACCGAAGTTTTGACGAACCGACTGCCGACACATTGAGGCTGACCACTGTCGCTACAGATGCGCTTCGCTCGATATATAGTAAGACTCATGAATATAAAAGAGCGGGTATCATCATAACTGACTTGACTGACGCGGCACATATCCAGCAGTCTCTCTTCGGCAATCCGACACAGCGCGAACGCCGTAAAAAGCTGATGTCGGTTGTTGATTCCATCAACCGTTGCTCTTTAGGTCACGACAAAATCCACACCGCAGCCTACTGCCCGATTGATACGTTTGTCAGACGGGAGATGCCCTCACGCTTATTTTCAACCCGACTCTCTGATATAATAAGAATAAATTGCACCCATCATGGATAATAATACATTTATCGCCGGCCTCGCCAGGCAAATAGGAAAAGAACCCGCAGAAGTGAAGACCCTGGCTTCAGCACTAACCGAATCTATAAAAGAAGCCTTATGTAATCTTGACTCGATAGCGGTGCCTGGATTTGGTCGTTTCGAAGCCGTAAAAAGAGAAGAATATGTTGATGTGGATAAAACTGATGGCGTTACCAAACTTTTTCCACCAGCCATATCAGTGAATTTCACAGCCGGTTCATCCTTAAAAAAACGTCTCTCCCATGAATAATACCATTGCACTCCCCCACCTTGCTGAGATATTAGCGAAGACTGAAAATATAAACCGTGATGAAGCTGAAAAATTCATCAAGGCATTTTTTTCACATATCGAAGATGCGCTTGCAGTCAGTGAAAACGTTACAATCAAAGGGCTCGGTACATTCACCCGCACCTCAGAAGCAGAACAACCCATTATATTTACGATTGACCCTGAACTCGCGGCGGCTGTAAATCAGCCCTTCGAGATGTTTGAACCAATTGCAGTAGGTGATGCCGACATCTCTGAACCTATGATAGCAGACGTGCCGGAAAACACGTCCGAACCACCCATTGAAACATCTGTCAATCAGCCGAAAGCATCTATCATTAAAACAGATACCGTAGCCGACGAAAAGCAAGAGACCACAGCCACTCCGACACCGCCTGATTCTCAGATAGAGACTCAGTCAACGCAATATTACGAGGAATACAAAGGTATTCCTTTAGAAATGGAAGTGTCTTCGCCACGCAATCATACTCTTACATGGTCTATATTGGCATTCATAACCGGATTGATATTGGGTGCGGTGATGGCATATTTCGGTTATGATACACTCTGTCATTTATTTGGTAACAACGAGAACTATAACGAATATCTAAAACCGGAGCCATGTGTTACATCCGCAGTCGAAAGTGTTGAAACGTTGGTTGTAGAAGAAGTAATCGAAGACACAGTGCCCGAAAGCAAGGTTGAGTCTGAACCGACCGCCCCGAAAGAGCTTCCGCGTATTAAAGCTGAAGCACAAGTCTTTGACACCGTCACGCCAAATCGTTTCCTGACAACTATGGCACGCCAATATTACAATCAGATGGAATACTGGGTGTTCATATACGAGGCGAATTCCGATAAACTCGGAAATCCGAACAAAATCAAACCCGGCACAAGAGTTATCATACCTGCACGTTCTGATTTTGAGCCGGAAGGCTCCCGCGAGCAGACACTCGCCCGCGCCAAAAGCCTTGCCAGTGATATCTACAGTCGCTTTGAATAGGCTGCAAACGCTCGAAAGACAACGGTTTTCGCACAAAAAAAGTTAAAGTTTAACACATTAAAGACTTAATAGATAAAATTAACATTCTCCGTTAAGTAAGTAGTTGTTATAATTGTAATTTTGTATAAGAAAAGCGAGTCTGAGTCAGACTTTGCCCTATAACGATATATTAAATCTTTCAATTATACCATCACTTATGAGTGAATCTGTTAACATCAGAGAGCTGAACGCTCTCGTAGCAAGCAAAAGCGATTTTATAAATCTGATTACGCACGGCATGGATCAGACCATCGTAGGTCAGAAACACCTCGTTGAGTCTCTTCTCATTGCCCTTCTGTCAAACGGTCACGTTCTTCTCGAAGGTGTCCCCGGTCTGGCAAAGACACTTGCCATCAAGACGCTCGCCCAGCTGATTGATGCAAAATACAGCCGCGTACAGTTTACTCACGACCTTATCCCTGCCTACGTAATCGGTACAATGGTCTACAGTGTCAAAAACGAAACTTTCCAGGTTAAGA